>CANPVY010000308.1 GCA_947581845.1 uncultured bacterium
GCTCGCACCGAGGCCTCCGTCCGTATCCCCAGCACGAACATGCTCGAGCTGGCGAGCGTCGCGGCCCCGATGCCCATCAGGACCAGCGCGATGAGCACGCCGACCAATGTAAAGCCGCTCCTGGATGCCGCCTGCCGCATCAAGCTACCTCACTCCCACTCGCCGTTGCGGTAACGCCAGGCCCGGAACGCGCCGGTGCCCGAGATCGTCACCGCGGCCACTGCCGAGGGATCCTCCGCGTGGGTCAGGTAGAGCGTTCCACCACCGCCCAGCGGCACGACCATCCCCCGGCTATCGAACTCGACACGACCGTCCTCCAGCTCGATCGGCCCCGTAACCGACTCGCCCAGCGGGCTCAGCCCGGCACCGCCGACGCCGAACTCCACATTCTTCGGTAGGCGAATTACCGGTACCCCCTCCTGTGAACCGCGGAACACCAGCCGGCTCGCGCGTGCTTCCTCCGAGCTTTCCGAGAACTGGGCTGCCCGTGAGGGCGTCAGGTCCAGGAAGGCGGTGTAGAACCGGCTCGGGGCATCGAACCTCACCCGGACGCGCCGCTTCGCTGCGATGGCCCGCATACGCGCCAGCTCCAGGTCGCGCACCAGTTGTCGCGTAGCACGGTCCACCTGCTGACGCGGGGTCGTCTTGACTCCGCGTGGCAGGGCGAGCGCCGCCACCACGCCAATCAGCAGGATGACGACGAGCATCTCGACGAGCGAGAAGCCGGCTAGCGATCCCCTTTGTCGCATGAGGTGCGCCACCTTACCGTTCAGCCTTCTCACCACACTCTTCCGTATGGGTGAAGGGCAAGCCCTGTGCCGGGTGCGCCGATCCTGCAATCTTTTACCGTATATGCACTTATATTTCGGATCCGAGATCGTCGCGGGTACGATTGGCGATCCATTCGGTCATTTTGCCCGATAGACGATCCGCGCGCGTCGATGCCCCCGATGCGGCGGGTAGCGGTCTCGCTGTGGCCGCACTGCTGTGAGGCTGTGGCCGCTGGCGGCTGCGTTGGCCGCGGGCAGGGCCAGTTCGGTCTTGACCCAACCGGTCGCTAGGCTATGTTGTGGCCGTTTCATCAGCCCTAGCCCACTTGAGAGATTGCCGGGTGATCCAGCGATATCGGGTATGAGTCGTCCCACGCCCGATCGGCGTGATCGAGCGGTGGCCGAATTGTGCGAGCACTTCGCCAGCGGCCACATCGAGCTCGACGAGTTAGAGCACCGGTTGGCGGTGGTGGAGAGCGCGCAGAGCGAAGCGCAGCTGACGGAGCTGGTGGTGGACCTGCCGGCGCTGCCAGGTACGCCTCCGGTGCTGGTCGAGCCGCCGGCCCCGCGGGGCTGGGCGCTGGCGGTGTTGGGGGGCAGCTCGCGGAAGGGTGTGTGGAGGCCGCCACGGAAGCTGAACGCTGTGGCGTTGATGGGCGGCGTCGAGCTCGATTTCCGTGATGCCCAGCTGGCTGGCGGCGTCACCGAGGTCACCGCGGTGGCCGTGATGGGTGGCATAGACGTCATCGTTCCGCCGGGCCTGCCGTTGACGGTGAGTGGGCTGGGAATCATGGGTGGTGTGGATCAGGTGGAGCATGACGCAGGCGTACGTGACCCCAACCTGCCGCGAGTCCATGTGAGGGCGCTGGCCGTGATGGGTGGGGTTGCCGTGAAGGTACGTGCCAGCAAGAAGGTCGAGGCGATGTTATCCAAGCGAGACGAGAGACGGACATGAGAATAGGGGTCCCCAAGGAAATCGTCGCAGGCGAGCGCCGGGTCGCGCTGGTGCCGCAGGCGGTGGCGAAGCTCGTTGAAGCCGGATTCGAGGTGCGGGTCGAGTCCGGCGCCGGAGACGGTTCCTTCTTCGCTGACGAGGCATACAAGGAGGCCGGTGCCAGCGTCGTGTCCGGGCCGAAGGAGGCCTACGATGCCGATGTCGTCTTCAAGGTGCGGAAGCCGGAGCTGAGCGAGGTGGAGATGATGCGGGAAGGCTCGGTGCTGATCGGCTTCCTCGAGCCGCTGACCAGCCCCGAGCTGGTGAGGAAGCTGGCGGAGCGGAAGGTCAGCGCCTTCGCGATGGAGACTGTCCCGCGGATCAGCCGGGCGCAGAAGATGGACGCGCTCTCCTCGCAGGCGAATCTCGCCGGTTACAAGGCTGTGCTGATCGCCGCCAACTCGCTGGCGAAGTTCTTCCCGATGTCGATGACGGCAGCGGGCACGGTTCCGCCGGCCAGAGCGCTGGTGATTGGTGCGGGCGTGGCGGGTCTGCAGGCCATCGCCACCTGTCGCCGTCTCGGTGCACGGGTCGAGGCCTTCGATATCCGGCCGGCGGTGAAGGAAGAGGTACGGAGCCTGGGAGCGAGGTTCATCGAGATCGAGCTCGAGGAGAAGGAGCTCGAGGACGCAGGGGGCTACGGCAAGGAGCTGTCGGAGGAGTCAAAGAAGCGCGAGCAGGAGGTGCTCGCCGAGCACATCAAGGCGTCCGACATCGTCATCACTACCGCCGCCGTCCCGGGCAAGGTGGCGCCGCGGATTATTGAGGAGGACGCGGTCAAAGGGATGAAAGCGGGCTCGGTGATCGTGGATCTGGCGTCGGAGATGGGCGGCAACTGCGTGCTCACTGAGGCGGGCAAGACCGTGGTGAAGCATGGCGTCATCATCCACGGCCCGCTGAACTTGTTCAGCGAGATGGCGGTGGACGCCAGCACTCTCTACTCGAGGAACATCACTGCTCTGTTCAACGAATTCGTCGAGGAAGGCCAGCTGAACCTCGACTTCGAGGACGAGGTCGTCAGCGGCAGCTGCGTCACGCATAACGGTGAAGTTGTGAACGAGAGCGTCAAGGCGCTGCTCTGAGGGGTTGATGACATGGCGGAAGGACTACTCAACAATCTGTACATCTTCGTGCTCGCGATGTTCACGGGCTTCGAGGTCATCACGAAGGTGCCCCCGCTGCTGCATACGCCGCTCATGTCGGGCTCGAACGCGATCTCCGGCATCTCGGTGGTCGGTGCGCTGGTGATCACCGCGGCAGCCACGGGTGACAGGCTGATCCTGATGCTCGGCGTCGTGGCGGTGGCCATGGGGATGATCAACGTGATGGGCGGCTTCCTGGTGACCGACCGCATGCTGGAGATGTTCAAGGGCAAGAAGGGGCCGGGAGAGGAAGGGAAATCGTAGCAGCCTACGAACCGGCTCGGGTACGAAGAGCCTGTGGACTTCGACTGTGACTTAGCGGACTACGACTATGAGTTTCTTCACTGTTGCTAACCTGAGCTATCTGGTCGCTGCCGCGCTGTTCATCTTCGGCTTGAAGAGACTG
>CANPVY010000309.1 GCA_947581845.1 uncultured bacterium
CGAGCATCCAACGTGCGCGTCGGGTCGCTGTCGGCGCAAGAGCGGCCCGAAGTCGACTTCAGCTCGCGCTGCCTGGGAGTAGGGAGCGGACTCGTTCCAGGTCGTATTCCCGGACAGCCGGAGGCGGCCAGCGATCTGCCCGTACCTCTGTGATCACGCGCTGCAGCTCGAAGCGTGCCCGGCGGGCGGTGGCCGCATCGATCCAGAGGTGGTCCACCGCCTCGTCGAACTCGTCCTGATCGAGCACCTCGATTTCACCACTCGCGTCGATCCAGAGGTCGAGGCAGAGGTCAAACAGCTTCCAGGTGCGGCCTTCCAACTGTGGTGGCGTGATGAGGTTGACGAAGTAGCCGGTGAAGGTTCCGTCCTTCAGGTGGAAGCGTCCCAGGTCATGCCAGACGTCCGGGAAGACGAACCAGATGATCGGCGCACCCGGCTCGAAGATGATTCGATCTCCGACGCTCAACGCGGTGCTCAGCGGGGGCCGCTCGTGCAGGGTCACCTTGTAGTCGGGGCGGTCGACCACGAGTTCCTGAACGTAGACGTCGAGGCGGTCGGGTGGACGGCGGTAGTGGATCTCGACTTGGGTCATCGGCTCAGAGGCTGCGGGAGCGCTCGGCTGGCTAGGCGGTGTAGAACGCCGTCCTCTCCAGCAGGGCAGGCGCGGGCTCGAAGCGCGCGCCGACGCTGTCCGCGTAGTGGCGCAGGCGATCCGCCACCCGCGACAGGCCGAGCGAGTCCGCGTAGCGGAGCAGGCCGCCTCGGAAGGGCGGGAACCCGGCGCCCATGATCATGGCTACATCGACGGTTTCGGGCGCATCCACGACGCCGTCTGACATGGCTCGGGCCGCCTCGTTGATCATGTTGAAGACCAGACGCTCCTCGACTTCGGCGGCACCCACGGGCTCGCCAGCCGTCGATTCTCGCAGCAGCTGCGCGGTTTCCTTGTCGACGCCGTGCGGACGTGAATCAACGTAGCGGTAGAAGCCGCGCCTACCCTTGCGGCCGGTCACGCCGCGGGCGAGCACGGCATCCACGATCGCTGCGGAGGTGAAGCGGTCGCCGAGGGCGGCAACCATGCTGCGGCTGAGCTCGGCCATCACGTCCAGGCCGATCTCGTCCAGCAGCCGTAGCGGGCCCACCGACATGCCGAAGCGCGTCATGACCCGATCGAGCTGCTCGACGGGCGTGCCTGTCTGGAGCAGGTGGCCGGCCTCGCTGAGGTAGGCGGTCAGGATTCGGTTCACCAGGAAGCCGGGTGAGTCTTGCACGACGATCGGCGTCTTGCCGAGGCGGACGGCGATGTCGAACGCGGTAGCCAGAGTATCGTCGGTAGTGCGGGCTCCGCGGACGACTTCTACCAGCGGCATGCGATGGGGCGGGTCGAAGAAGTGCAGCCCGCAGACACGCTCCGCATACTCGAGGCCCTCCTGCATCTCTGAGACCGAGAGCGCTGAAGTGTTGGCAGCGATGACAGTCGTGGGCTGGACCCTCTCCTCGATGCGCCGGAGGACCTCCCGCTTCACGTCCATCTGCTCGACCACGGCCTCGACTACGATGTCCACCACCTCGAGGCTCTCGTAGCTCGTGGCGCTGCGCAGGCAAGCGCTGCGCCTCTGCAGGTCAGCTTTGGACCAGCCGGCGCGCTCGCCGGCCTTCTCTAGCAGCTCGCGCGCTCGCCGCAGCCCGGCCGCGACACGGTCCTCGTCGAGGTCCACCAGGCGAACCGGGATCGTCTGAAAGGCGAAGAGTTCGGCGATACCTGCGCCCAGGGGCCATGCGCCGACCACAGCAGTGTGCTTGACGCTCCTCACCTCGCCAGCAGGCCTCCGTTTGCGGGCGCCCTCCGTGAGCCGGAAGACGGCTATCAAGTTCTTGCATTCGGGGGTGACCGCCAGCCTGCCGAAGGCTTCCGCTTCCTGCTGATAGGCCTCCTCGGCTGACATGCCCAGGCCGCGGACGGTCACCTTGAGGGCCGCAGCCAATGCTGGGTAGTGGCCTCTGGTACGGGCCAGCAGCGCTCTGCGCATGAGGCGCTCGCTGACCCAGCGGGCCGGCGGACCGTCCCTCAGCAACCGAGTCAGGGCGGAGCGGCGGCGCCGGGGGGCGGGAGCGGCCCGCAAGCGGGTGGCCTTGGCAGCGAGAGCAGCGACTTCTGTGTCGAAGTTCTCATCTTCCACAATGCGATCGATCAGCCCCAGCTTCCTGGCCTGCCTGGCATCCAGCTGGCGGCCGGAGAGGATCAGGTCGAGGGCCGACTGCAGACCGACGAGGCGGGGGAGGCGGACCGTGCCCCCCAAGCCCGGCAGGGTGCCGAGACGCGTCTCGGGAAGTCCCAGACGAGTGCTGGGATGGTCGCTGGCCAACCGCTGATCGCAGGCGAGCGCCAGCTCCAGGCCGCCGCCCAGGCAGGAGCCGCGGATCGCCGCCAGCGTCGGTACGGACAGCCGATCCAGCCGCAGGAGGATAGCCTGACCGCGCCGCGACAGCTCGGCCGCTTCCGCAGCGCCCTCCAGCGCGGCGATCTCCTCGAGGTCGGCCCCGGCGATGAAGTTCCGCCGCTTGCCACTCTTCAGCAGCAGGGCGCGGATCTCACCGCCTTGGGCACCCTGCTCGGCGGCCGCCAGCAGCTCGTCCAGCCGCAGCATGACGGCGCGGGTCAGCAAGTTGACCTTGGAGTCGGGGCGATCGAAGGTGATTGTGGCCAGGCCGGCCCGGACTTCCAGGTGCAGTGCCGCTTCGCTCATGCGCTACGGTCGCTCGCAGCGGCGGCGTCCGCCTCGGGCACGGCCGAGCTGCGCCGCGCCATCAGAAGATCGGGCGGACCTCAGCGTTAGCGCTGTTGAGGGTCAGCGTGTCCGCGCCACCCGTAGAGCGATAGGGGACGTTCCAGTACAGCTCCTCGAAGGGCAGCTCAAAGCGCGTGTAGATCCACCAGCGGCCGCGAGGCGCCTGGAAGAAGGCCCAGCCGGCCTCTGTCGTGTCGTAGAGCGCCTCACCCCGGGCCTCCAGCAGGCTGTCCACGATCTCGACGTAGCCCTCGAACGCGATGTCCTCCCACGCTGCGAGCACCGCGCTGAACGAGTCGGCTCGTGTGCTATAGGCACTCTGGAGCTCCGTGTACGCGTCGAAATAGCGCTGCTTCACCCGGTCGAGGCCGCGGAGCTGGCCGTCGAGTTCGTCGAATCTCCGGTAGAGCTGGTAGTACGCTGTGCTGGACCGGTCCATCCCCTCCATCCGCTCGGAGAGGGACTGCAGCTCGGACCGGATCTCGTTCCAGGCCGCCTCCGCCTCGCGCCAGCGTTCCTGGGCTACGGACACCGAGTCACGCAGATCGACGAGGTCCTGCGGCGGCTGGGGCTCGGGTTCGGGCGCTTGCTGAGCCAGCGCCTCGAAGATCGAATCCCGGTCGTACGGCAGCAGCGTGATCTCCAGCTGATGAAGACCGGTTGCCTCCTCGCCCTCATCCTCTGAGGCGGTGTACACGGCCAGTTGCGTGGATCTCTGGCACGCGGTCAGTAGTAACAGCACGGCTAGACCCAGGACCCAATCCTTGTTCATTGAGCTCTCCCAGGCTAAAGTGTGTGGCCGTTGAATCGCACAAAGCTAGGGAGGAGCTCGCCGGTTTTCAAGCGTTGCGGGCGAGCTTAGCGGACGCGCGGCGCGGCCCGGAAGGGGCTCGCCGTGCCACGCCTAGATGAGTGTGGCTAACTACATATTTGGTGCGCCTGCAGGGTCCCAAGCGGTCAGACTGACTTTGGCTGCGGCGCGGCCCCGTCGGGCCTGGATGGCGCTGTTGGCGGCGTCGCTGCTCAGCGGGTGCGGCTACAGCCGCATCCAGGAACTGGGCGAGCAGGCCGCCGTGGCCCGCAGCGAGATCGAGGTGCAGGTGCAGCGCCGCGCCGAGCTGGTGCCGGTGCTGGTCGAGACGGTCCAGCGCCGCGCGGCCGTCAGCGAGGATGTGATTCGGGCTGTAGCCGATGCGCGAGCCCGGCTCGTGCGGGCGGTGAGGTTGGGGGATTTGGCCGCGATCGAGAGGGATAGCGGCGAGCTGTCGAGCGTGCTGGAGCAGCTGCTGAGCATTGCGGGCGGAGATATGGATCTGAGAACGGATCCGGGCTTCCAGCTGTTGCGCTCGCAGCTGGAGGCAACCGAGAAGGAGATCCGCGAGGCTGGCCGCAGCTACAACGAGGCCGTTCGCCTTTACAACGACTACATCAGCAACTTTCCACAGATTGTCACGGCTAAGGTAGTCGGAGCGGAGCGGCTCCAGGCGTTCGAGCCCTTCCAGGAGCCCGCATCGCCTCCCGTCACGGACCAGTAGGGCGGCTAGGTCAGGAGTCTCTTCAGCAGCTCGAGGCCAATCAACACAACCAGCGGGGAAAGGTCGACGCCTCCCGTAGCGGGAAGCGCCCGGCGCACCGGTTCAAGCACCGGCTCCGTCAGTCGCTTCAGCAGGTCGATCGCCGCGTGGTTGGAGTCGGGGGCGGCAAACCAGGAGACGACGGCGCGTAGAATGATGAGTCCCTCGTAGAGGGTGATGATGGTGATCAACAGCTCAGTGATTCTCACGGTCCGATCCCGCCCGCATTGAGTGATTCGCTCCTCTCAGCGCTCAGGGATCACTACGGGAGTCGCGAGCTGGCGGTTTCAGCGGTCCCCTTAGAGCCGCCCTCGAGACATACCGAGCCAGCGTCGAGGGGCATCGAATTGCGGGTGCTCTGAAATGGAAAGAGCGGGTCATAGCCCGCTCTCATGACTGCCGCACGGCGAAGCCGTCCGGCTACTCCACGATGACCTCGTTCAGCCGGTAGTGCTCCGGGTTTACGGCCCGGCCGTTCAGCAGCACCTCGTAATGCACGTGCGGGCCCTTGGCGAGCCCGCTGCTGCCCATCAACGCGATCTGATCGCCCCGGCGCACCCGCTCGCCGACCGTCGCCTTCAGGTTCTTTTCGCAATGCGCGTAGCGCGTCCGGTAACCGTTGCCGTGGTCGACTTCCACCGTCCAGCCGTAGCCGGGCCGCCAGCCCGCGAAGGTGACCACGCCGTCAGCCGTCGCCACGATGGCCGTGCCACGCCGGTTCGAGATGTCGATGCCCTCGTGGGGCCGCCGCACGTTGAGCAGTGGGTGCCAGCGGCTGCGGCTGAAGGTCGAGGAGAGCCAACCTTGGGCAGGATCGATGGAGGGATAGCTGGCGAGGCGCTCCCGCTGCGTGTCCATGGTCCGCGCCGCCTCTTCAAGGCTTACCTGAAGCAGGTTCGACTGGCGCAGTAGCCGATTCAGGTCCGAGCCAACGGTGAAGACCTCGGCCCCCAGCGCACGGTCGAGCTGGTACAGCGGCTCGCTCTCGATCGAGTGCGTGCCCGGTCCGCCGATACCCACCTGCCGTACCTCAGGGTCGATGTCTGGGAGGCCGGCCAGCACACGGAAACGGCGGTCTCGCTCCGAGATCGCCGCCAGCGACTCGCTCAACTGCTCCACCGTCTCCCGCATGCGATCTACGTCTGCCACCAGCAGCTCGTTCTCGTGCTGCAGCCGCGATGCCCCCGCGAGCTCAGCCAACTTGAGCACAAGCGCACCGGATGCCAGGAGGACGAAGAGAAGCAGACCAGCAACCCCTGCTGTGGCGAAGCGGAGCAGGCGTCGTGAGATGTGTACAGTATGGGCCGGCTGCGACGGGTCAGAAATAACCAGGAACGTCAGGCGGTCTCGTTCCATACGCGCTCGGGTCCTTGCGGTCCGTTTCTGAGGCGCGCCCATCGGCTACTCCCTGCGCTGTCCCTTCCGCAAGCGACACCAATCCCCTGCGGGGAAAACAGCTTTACCGATGGAGGAGGGGGCGGCGGCCACGATAACAGCTTCCGGCGGTAGTGTCAAGCACCACGCCGCTGACAAGAGGTTGCAACATCTGTTCCCACTTGAGGGTATAGGGCTTAACTCACAACCTGGCAACCGATTAGGAGAAACAACGGCCCTCCCGGGCAGGTAGGGAATTCGGTAATTATTTCACCGGGACCGGGCTGGATTGACCGAATCCCGGCTGCTTGCCCGGTTGCGCGCTCGG
>CANPVY010000310.1 GCA_947581845.1 uncultured bacterium
GGTGAGGGGAGAGTGATACCGGCGGGGTCCACCTACAAGATCCGCCGCGGACGCTACTTTTACCAGGGCAAGCGTGTGTACCCGTCCTATCTGCAGGCGGGGCCGAGCTTCTTCATCGAGAAGAGCAAGCGGCGGATGATCGCAGAGGATATCGCCGCTGCCCTGAAGCTCCTGGCGTAGCGATTGGCAAGGCGAGGAAACGGAACATGGTGCCCAGACCACGATTGAGAGTCTCGGCGGGAGCGATCCTGACCGGGTTCGGCCTCCTGGTGCTGCTTGTGTACCTCGGTGCTGCGACAGGGCTGGTGCGCGATGTCGGCAAACTGCTGCTGATCCTGGCGTTCGCGATCGGTCCGGTAGCCATCGTCGGTGTGCTGGTGATCTCGGAGCGTCTGGCGCGCGGCGGTGCGAGCATGAGGCTCAGGGTCGGCACGGTCTTTCTGGTGATCGCCTTCGCTCTGCTCAATCTCATGCTGGTCGTCCAGCAGACGATCTTCCTACAGTCCCGGCAGTTCCGGCAGGAGGCTGCGAGCGAGGCGGTCAGGGAGTCGCTCAGGCTGGTCTTTGAGGGCGTGAACCTGGTTCAACTCGGTATCGATGTCTCCTTCGACATCTTCTACTGTATTGGTCTCATCCTGATCGCCGCGGTCATGTACGGGCACCGGGACTTCGGCAAGTTCCTCGGCGGCTTCGGCATACTTGCGGCAGCCGCCCTGCTCATCGCGAACCTTGCTGCGTTTCCGTATCTACCGACCGAAACAGGGCTGATCGATTTCGGCCCTGTGACGGGCCTCTGGTGGCTGGCGGTTATCGTGCAGATGGTGCGTCTGAGTCGAAGGGAAAGGTCTGTTGTGAGTCGCGTTTAGCGAGAGGGGGTCGTCATCGGCAATAGCGAACGCCGCTACTCCGACAAGGAGTTCGCGGTCATCCTGCGCAGAGCGTTCGAACTGCAAGAACTCCCGAGTGGAGTTGGCGGCGGCGAGGGGCTGACGCTGCGGGAGATCCAGGCGATCGCCAGGGAGGTAGGGCTCGATCCCGCGCTGGTCGAACGCGCGGCTTCCGTCCTGTCGACGGCCGGGGAAAGCCGGGCAGCCCGTGTATTCGGTGGACCGGATGCGTATCAGCTGGAGTACTCCGCCAGCGGTGAGGTTCCGAAGGAGGATTTCGCGAAGCTGGTGGATGCGATTCGCCGAGCTACAGGCCACCAAGGTGAAGCGACGGAGGTACTGGGTTCGCTCGAGTGGAGGACGGTGGGTCGAGTGAGCCAGGTCCACGTGACGGTGAGCCGTCGCGAAGGTCGGACCCATGTGAGGGTCATCGCCGACCGAGGCGGCGTGGCTTTCCTGGTCTATTTTCTTTCGACCGTCGGCTGGCTGATCGGTATGGGGATCTCAGGCGCCGTGCTGGAGCCGAGCACGGCGCCAGCTGTCATAGCGCTGGTGACTGGCGCGCTTGGCGGCGCCTTCGTGACAGCCCGCAGTCTGTGGAAGACGACGACAGCGAGATTTCGCTCGCAGCTCTCGAACCTGATGGGAGGGCTGACGCGGGCAGTGGACGAGAGCTTGAGAGATTCCGAGAGCTCCGATCCCGCGCAGCCGCAGCCTTAGGGCGCTGGCCGGTCAGGACGTCTCTGGGATGACGGCCCGATGGTGGACATAGGCAAGATCCTGCTACACGGGGCGATTCTGGCGGGGCTGGGCTCACTCCTGCTGATGAGCGCGGTGGCATACAATCCGCGGCTCGCGCGAAGAGGTCTGCCGGGTGAGATCAAGGAGAAGGTGCCCCCGTTGACGACTGGGGAGAGGCGGAGGGCGCTGTTCTTCGCGATCCCGTTCTTCGTCCTCATCATTGGAGGTCCTTTTCTTTCCGGGCTTTCGCTCGCGATCCAGGCGCAGGGCGCTCTCTCGTTCCCTGAGATTGCAGTTCACGTCTTCGGCGTGGGGCTCGTCTTCAATCTCGTCGATCTGGTTCTGCTTGATTGGCTGATCTACTGCACGATCACGCCGAGGTTCGTCGTTGTTCCGGGTACCGAGGGCATGGCGGGATACAAGGACTACCTCTTTCATCTACGAGCACATGTTCGCGGAACAGGGTTGCAGGTCATCCTTACGCTGGTACTGGCGGGGCTGATCACGCTGGTTGCGTAGATGCGCTAGCCATCAGCGCCACTCAGCTGGGAGGGCAAGTGACTGAGCTGGATGTTCGTATCGAACGGCTGGGACCCATGCGCGTTGCTGCGACGAGGGCCATCAGCAGGACACCCGAGCGAGACGCGTGGGACAGGTTGCGCAGCTGGGCCGAACCCAGGGGACTGCTTGCCGACCTCGAGGAGCACCCGGTATACGGCTTCAACAATCCGAATCCGTCGCCGGAGCGCGAGGACTACGGGTACGAGTTCTGGATCCGCGTAGATCCTGACACCGAGGCCGAGGGGGAGATCGAGGTGAAGGACTTCCCCGGAGGGCTGTATGCCGTCACCACGTGCAAGCTGCTGGGGGATCCGCGTGGGAGTGTGCCCGAGATATGGCTCAAGCTTTTGGAGTGGGTCAAAGGCAGTGAGTACAAGTGGCGCGAGACACACGAGCTGGAGCAGTCCCACGACCCACTGGGAGTGGAGGAAGATGTCGTTCTGAGCCTTTTCCTTCCAATCGAGGAGTCACACGGGTCCTCCGGGTGACGAGGGGGCTGTGGCCGCCACATGGTCGTGGCGGAGGATGGCCCAGCTGGGACGTCGGGTTGCCCGCGCCGGTTGTGGCGTCGTATACTGGGATGCATGCCGGCCGACGCGCCTGTGCAGGCGTGAGATTGTAGACAAGCTGCGTCCGGCTTGAGAAGCACAGGTTTGATGAAAACCCCGGTCTCCTTCTGCCGTCCACTGACCGATCGAACGGTCCGCTCTCCCCCGCATTATCGAGCAAGCGCGAGGATCATCGCAGGTACCGTGAGTGAGGGCTAGAGACGTGGAGGGCACCGCACACCGACCCGTGCCGAGACTGACAGCTGAGGACAAGCGGAAGCTGCTTCAGCTCGCGCGTGACACGCTTGTCCAATACCTCGGGGAAGGCAGGTTGCCCGAGTTCGTGACGGACTCGGCCACGCTATTGGAGCCATGCGCGACGTTCGTCACGTTGCGGCGCCGCGGGTCGGGCGAGCTACGCGGTTGCCGCGGCGAGTGTCAGGCACGACAGCCGCTGGTGGAAGCGGTGATGAACATGGCGATAGCCGCGGCCACCGATGACTCGCGCTTTCCGCCGGTGACGCTGGATGAGGTGCCGGATCTGGAGATCGAGATCAGTGCGCTCACGCCGCTGAGGCCGATTCGTGCGGAGGAGGTCGAGGTCGGTCGGCACGGCGTAATGATCATCAAGGGCTTCAGCTCGGGTCTGCTGCTACCGGAAGTCCCGGTACGCTACGGCTGGGACCATGGCGAGTTCCTAGGCTGGGTGTGCCGGAAGGCGGGTCTGCCGGAAGACGCCTGGCAGGCCGAGGACTCTCAGCTTCTCGGCTTCGAGGCGGAGGTGTGGGGCGAGGAGACATAGAGAGGTAAGGCCGCGTACTTGTCGAGAGCGTGACACTGAACGGTGTGTGCCTGCGTAGGGTGCGGAGGAGGTTTCCGGCGTGGCAGGCATCGGGGGCACGGGTGTACTGCGTGAGGGGCCTTCTCCGCGGTGACAGATTCGTGTCATGAACTCGGTCAGGTATTTCATCGCCCTGGTCACGCTGATCAGCCTTCCTCCCGCCATCCTGCTTTGGTTTGCCATCCATCCGTTCGCGCGGTTCTGGCGCAAGCTCGGGCCCGTCTGGACCTATGCGCTGCTCGGCGTGCCTATGGGGCTGCTGATGGTGGCGGTGTTCCTGGCTCGGCGACGGCTGCTGGCGATTGACTTCGGGACCAGTCCGGTGCTCATCACGCTGTCTGTACTGACCATCGCGGTGGGCAGCTGGATGGCTGTGAGGCGCCGTAAGCTCTTGACTCACGGTATCCTCGTCGGCCTGCCGGAGCTGTCGCAGCGTCGCTATCCGGGCAAGCTCCTGACCGAGGGGGTCTACGCGAAGATTCGGCATCCCCGTTACATCGAGGCGCTTCTCTGGACCCTCGGCTACGCGCTGTTCGCTAACTACCTGGCGGTCTACATCGCCTTCTTGCTGGCCATACCGGGACTCTACCTTGTCGTCTTGCTGGAGGAGCGCGAGCTGCGTGAGCGATTCGGCGCGGAGTACGACGAGTACTGTCGGCGCGTGCCGAGATTCGTACCGCGGGCCGTGTCGCGCTCCTGAGCTGCCGAAGCGCAGAGTTCCAGCATAGCACTCCAGCTCTTCGGGTCTGGCGAGATCGGCCGGGGCTTCACAGCTTAGACGCAGACTCATAAGATCACAGCTCGAGGCTGGCGCGAACTCATGAGCAGCAGGATCGGGAGGGGTTAGCTGTGGGCGGATTCTTCGGGGTAGTGTCGGACGCGGACTGTGTAGCCGACCTTTACTACGGGACCGACTATCACTCGCACTTGGGCACGATGCGGGGCGGCCTCGCCGTGCGTGACAGTAGCGGGATCACGCGTTTCATCCACGATATCACGAGCGCCCAGTTCCGCAGCAAGTTCGAGGCAGACCTGCCGATGCTGAGCGGGAAGCTGGGGATCGGTGTGATCAGCGACTACGAGGATCAGCCGCTGATCATCCATTCGCACCACGGCACCTACGCTATTGTCACGGTAGGCAGGCTCGACAATCTCGAGGAGCTGGTCGCGGCGGCGCTGAAGCGTGGATCGCATTTCTCGGAGATGAGCGGCCATGAGGCGAACCCAACCCAGGTCGTCGCCAGTCTGATCGACCAGGGCGACAGTTTCGAGGACGGCATCCAGATGGCTCAGGAAGCCATCGCGGGGTCGTGTTCGATCTTGCTGCTAACCGACAGGGGCATCTACGCGGCACGTGATCGACTAGGCCGTACGCCGGTAGCGACGGGGGAGAGAGCGGGCGCGTACGCGGCGACGTTGGAGACGTGTGCGCTGCCGAATCTCGGGTATCAGGTGGCCGGCTATCTAGGTCCCGGGGAGATCGTGCGCATCACGCAGGATGGTGTCGAGCAGTTGAGGTTGCCGGGAAGCCGGTGTCAGATATGCGGGT
>CANPVY010000311.1 GCA_947581845.1 uncultured bacterium
GTGGCTGGCGCGGCCGGGGGCTGGGGAGCAATGGTTTGACATGGCCGGCTTTGAACATGCAGCGCTCGTGGAGCATCTTCCCCTGGACCGCTGGTTCAAACGGGGGCGCGAGCTGTTGACGATCAACCCGCGGCTGAAGAGCGCCATAACCTGACGCCAGCGCCCTATCTAAGCCACCGATACCTCTGCCGCTGCACGCTAGCAAAGGACCGTTCCGCACTCGGCGAGGCCAGTTATCTCGACGCGCTCGAGCGCCCATTGACAGAAACCGAGATACTGCTATGCTTATTCGCCGTTGAGAACACCAGTGACTATTCGAGGGACCTGGCTCACACGCCGGTCCCTTTTTTCGTGTTCGCTGCGAGAACGGCTGTATCGGCGCGGCGCCAGCAGCAGCAACGGTGTGCCTAGCGCGGGGGCAAGGTCCGCGTGGAACGTGTAGTCGGTAGGTACGGCAGCGCCGGACTCCGATTACAAGAACACACAAGGAGTACGGCAGATGCGTACGACCGGAAGAGTCAAGTGGTTCAACGACAGCAAGGGCTTCGGTTTCATCACGCCCGAGGACGGGCAGAAGGACTGTTTCGTCCACCATTCAGCCATCCAAGTCGAAGGGTTCAAGAGCCTGAGCGAGGGTGAGCGCGTGGAGTTCGACGTCGTGCAGGGCGAGAAGGGCCCGGCGGCTGAAAACGTGACCAAACTGGGCAACTGAAGCCTGCATTCGCCACGGGGTATTGGCACCACCGTTGTCAGCGCGATACGGCGGACGCGGACGGTGCCGGTCCGCCATGACCCTCTATGAATCCACCTGCCCCAGCAGCACAATCAGCACATCCGGTGCCGGAGCTTTCCTCCGTGGGGTCCAGCGCGGAACTAGGCTGCGCAGGTTGCCACGATACTGGTCTGTCTGGCCGTTGCATGGTGGCGTGGGCGCGCGTACGCTAGTTGGGCGCAACGGCGCCCCGTGGCGCTCCTCGCTCCGCTTCAGGCTGCAAGCAGTTGCAGCGATTGGAGATCTCGAACGTCAGTCTAGTACCAGTTGGGCGAGATTCCAGGGTGAACTATCACGTCAAGAAGGGCTCCAGAAATGAATATCTACGTAGGAAACCTGTCTCGCGACGTCACCGAAGAGGATTTGCGAGGAGCTTTTGAAGCCTTCGGTCAGGTCGCATCCGTAAATGTAATAACGGACAAGTACAGCGGCGAGCCAAGAGGATTCGCATTCGTGGAGATGCCCGCTAAGGCCGAAGCCCAGTCCGCGATCAACGACCTAAACGGCAAGGAGTTGAAGGGACGAACGCTTAACGTTAATGAGGCTCGCCCCCGCTCCGAAGGGCGTCGAGGTGGAGGAGGCCGAGGTGGTGGAGGTCGAGGCGGAGGAGGCCGAGGTGGTGGGCGGCGATCCTGGTAAGCCGCGCTCGGACATCATAGACTCATACGACAGCGACGCTCGCGCTTATGACGCCCGAACCAGGCGCCTTCACACTGAGCGCCGCCGTGCGGCGCGAAGCCACCCACGACCTGCGGACTAGAAGTGCACGTCTAGGCGCCAGCCAACGCTTGTGGGCGCTGGCACCACCGTCGTCACCGCGAGGGCGGCGGCGCATCACAGCCGTATACTCTACCGCTGGCACTCTGACAGCTTTCTGACCCTGCGTATCCGGCTTCCGCAGCACAATGTCGTGGTCTCGGATGTCGGCGATGGCCGCGCCACCGCCGTCCACTTGACCCCGCTTCTTCAAAACGCCGATCATATGGGCGGACATGAAGGGCAAGCCGACGTGGGTGTCGTCGGGCAAGCTATAACGGGCTGCGCACGGCGCACCCTGCTGGGAGTAACTCGAGGTGAGCGCCACCGACGCTGTCATCGCTCCTCCTCAGGTGGATGAACCGATCCGCGCCGAGCTCTTCGGCATCGAGCGCCTGGAGCAACACGCCGAGAGCCTGGCTGCGGCCCAGCGCACTACCGACAGGCCTACCAGAGGACGCAAGCTCCTCCCCAGAGTCCGCGAGAACGGACGCGTGCTGCTGGCCGCGTACCGGAACATCGTCGAGGCCGTGCGGGAGAAGCGCGAGATCACGCCGGCCGAGGAGTGGCTCCTCGACAACTTCTTCGTCGTGGATGAACAGCTCCGGGAGATCCGCGACCACCTCCCGGGTGGCTACTACCGCCTGCTGCCGAAGATCGCCGAGGGCCACCTCGCTGGATACCCGCGCGTCTATGGGCTGGCCTGGGCCTACGTGGCCCATACCGACAGCCGGTTCGACCTGAAGACGCTTCAGCCATTCGTCCGCGCCTACCAGCGCATCCAGCCGCTCACCATCGGGGAGATCTGGGCTGTAGCCATCCACCTCCGCGTGGCCCTCGTGGAGAACGTGCGGCGGCTGTCGGAGCAGATCATCCGCGCTCGCCAGGCGCGGGCCGGGGCCGACGAGCTGGCGGATCGCCTGCTGGGCCTGAGCGGTCGGCCGGCGGAGCCCGCGGATGACGTTCTGGGCCGTCTGGACGACGCCCCGCTGGCCGGTGCCTTCGCGGTGCAGCTCATCCAGCGGCTGCGTGACCAGGACACCTCGATCATGCCGGCCCTGGCCTGGCTCAACGAGAAGCTGAGCGCCCAGGGCACGTCGGCCAACGAAGTGGTCGCTCAGGAGCATCACGCCCAGGGCGCGGCGAACGTCACCGTCCGGAACATCATCACGAGCATGCGGTGGATGTCCTCGATCGACTGGCTCGAGTTCTTCGAGAGCGTCAGTCTGGTGGACGAAGTCCTGCGCGCCGCTCCCGGGTTCGCGGCAATGGATTTCGCGACGCGGAACGAGTACCGGAGCCAGATCGAGCAGCTCTCGCGCCGTTCGAGGCGATCGGAGATCGAGGTGGCACGGGAAGCCATCGCCCTCGCACGGAAGGCGGCCCGGGAACAGGGAAGACCGAAGAAGGACGCGACCGAGGATCTGGAGGGCGAGCCGGGTCTTCCTAGTGTTCCCGAGCGTGCCGAGGAAGACGTGGGGTACTACCTCGTTTCCACGGGCAGGAGGGCTTTCGAGAGGCTCGTCGGTTTTCGCGTTCCTTTGCGAATCCGACTCCGCCGCGCCATTCGCGCCCTCGCGACCGCCGCTTACCTGGGAGGAATCGCCGTCCTCACCGCGCTCCTGCTCTCCGTCCCTCTATTCTTGACCTGGAGCGCCGGGGCAGACTTCTGGAGCCTGGTTCTCCTGGGAATCCTCGGGCTCGTGCCCGCCTCTGATGTCGCGGTGTCCCTCGTTAATCGCCTGGTTCCGATTCTCGTTCCACCGAAATCGCTCCCCAAGCTCGAACTCGCCCAGGGCGTGCCTCCAGAGCTTCGCACCATGGTCGTCGTCCCCACGCTGGCCACGAACCGGGCCGATATCGAAGAACAGCTCGAGCAGCTCGAGGTGCACTACCTGGCGAATCCCGAAGGCCATCTCCATTTCGCCCTGCTTACCGACTGGTCGGACGCGCCTAGCGAGCACATGCCCATCGACAAGGCTCTCGTCGCCGCGTTGGCCGACGGCATCGCGCGCCTCAACGAGCGCTACGGGAGTCTGCCCGGAGGCGGGGAGCGGTTCCTGCTGTTGCATCGTCGGCGTCTCTGGAACGAGCAGGAAGGCAAGTGGATCGGCTGGGAAAGGAAGCGAGGCAAGCTCCACGAGCTTAACAGACTGCTTCGCGGCGCTGAGGACACATCGTTCGTTCCGGTAAACGGACAGCCGCCCACAGTGCCCCAGCGCGTTCGCTACGTCATCACCCTGGACGCCGACACCCGGATTCCCAAGGGGACGGCCTACCGCCTAGTTGGCGCGATGGCACACCCGTTGAACCGGCCGCGCTTCGACCCCCGGCAGGGCCGTGTCGTCCAGGGCTACGCCATCTTGCAGCCCCGGGTCACACCGTCGTTGCCTACGGGCCCGGGAAGCACGACCTACCAGCGGATCGTCTCGGGCCCCGGAGGTGTGGACCCCTACGCCGCCGCGGTCTCGGATGTATATCAGGACCTCTTCGAGGAGGGGTCGTTCACGGGCAAAGGGATCTACGACGTCGATACCTTCGAGGCAGCGCTCGAGGGGAAGGTCCCGGAGAACGCGCTGCTCAGCCACGACCTCTTCGAGGGCATCTTCGCGCGCGCCGGGCTCATGACCGACGTGGATCTTTTCGAGGAGTTCCCCGCCAACTACGAGGTGGCCGCCCGCCGCAACCATCGCTGGGTGCGAGGCGACTGGCAGCTCCTACCCTGGATCCTGGGCCAGGCTCGCGACGCCGCAGGCCGCAGGCAGAGGGTTCGCATCTCCGCCCACGGCCGCTGGAAGATGGTGGACAATCTGCGCCGCAGCCTCGCGGCACCTTCGTCCTTTCTGATGGCGGTGGCCGCCTGGAGCCTACCCGCCGCTCCCTCCCTGCTCTGGACCGGCCTGTTCGTCGGATCCGTTGCCGTGCCAGCCTTCATCCCGGTTCTCGACGGCCTCATCCCCAGGCGATTGGGTATCTCGAAGCGCAACCACTTCCACGCCGTTTCCCACGACATCTACGTGGCCCTGACGCAGACGCTCCTGGCCATCACCATGCTGGCACACCAGGCCTGGCTGATGGTGGACGCGGTGGTTCGCACACTGTGGCGGCTGTACGTGTCGAAACGGAACCTCCTCGAGTGGGTTGCGGCCGCGCAGACGGGCTACGGAGTCGACTTGCGGCTGCGGAGCTTCTACCGGCACCTTCGCTGGGGCGTGCTTCTCGCCGTCGCCGCCAGCGCACTCTTCGTCCCGCTCAAGCCGGGAGCCTGGGCCGTGGCCACGCCGTTGGTGCTCCTCTGGATGCTGTCGCCCGTCTTCGCCTGGTGGATGAGCCTCCCGTTGAAGGACCCGGAGGAGCAGATCCTCGCCCCCGATGAGACGCGCGCCCTGCGGCTCGTCGCGCGCCGGACCTGGCGCTTCTTCGAGACGTTCGTGGACGACGAGGGTAACGCCCTTCCGCCGGACAACTTCCAGGAAGACCCCGAGTCCGTCGAAGCCCACCGCACGTCGCCGACGAATCTGGGTCTCTACCTCCTGAGCACCACCGTCGCCCACGACTTCGGCTGGATTGGGATTCTCGACACGGCGGAACGGCTCGAGGCCACGCTGGAGACGATGACGAAACTGCGCCGCGTCCGCGGCCACTTCTTCAACTGGTACAACACCCGGGATCTTCGGCCGTTGGATCCCATGTACGTGTCCACCGTGGACAGCGGCAATCTGGCGGGACACCTAATCGCACTGGCTCAGGCGTGCCGCGGCCTCTTGCATCGCCCGCTCTTACGCCCGGAGATCCTCGAGGGGATCGGCGACGCTCTCACGCTGCTTCTCGAGTCGTTGGAGAAGGCGGAGCACCCCCAACGCACGCAGACCGTCACGGCGGAGCAGTTGAGCGAGACCGCGGAGTCGCTGTCGGACCTGCTGCGGGATCCACCGTCGTCGCTTCCCGATTGGGTTCGCCGCTTCGAGGAGCTGGAGGTCCAGGCGGAGAACCTTCTGGACATCGCCAGCACGCTCGCGAGCGACCTCAAGGACGGATCGCAATCCGAGGTTCTTATCTGGGCGACGGCCGTTCGGAACGCGGTCCGCAGCCACGCTCGCGACCTCGGTACCACCGTGCCCTGGTGCGTACGCCTCTACTCCGGCGGTGCGGCGGACGCAGTAGCTCGGGAAGGCGAGGGCCGGGCGACCCGGCTCGCCCGCTCGGCATCGTTTCTGGAGCCGTTGGTTGCCACGAGCCCCACAGCGGCCGGGCTCTCGGACCTGCTGCGCGCGGTTCACGAGGTGATCGAAAAGCGCTCCGACGTTCTGGAGCGCGAGGACAGAGACCCGATTCTCGACGATCTGGACGCGTCGTGGACGGCGGCCGCCACCCTCAGGCACCAGCTCTCCGCCCTCGCGCTGCTCGCCGAGCAGATAGTCGAGACCATGGACTTCGGATTCCTCTTCGACTCCTCACGCAAGCTCTTCTCTATCGGCTACCGCGTGGCCGAAGGCACCCTCGATCCCAGCAGCTACGACCTACTGGCCTCCGAGGCCAGGCTGGCGAGCTTCGTGGCCATCGCCAAGGGCGACGTAGCGCCCCGGCACTGGTTCCTCCTCGGCCGGTTCCTCACGCCGGTAGGGGGTGGTGCGGCCCTCGTCTCCTGGTCGGGGTCGATGTTCGAGTACCTGATGCCGCTGCTCGTGATGGAGCAGCCGGCCCGGAGCCTTCTGGACCTCACCAGTCGCCTCGTGGTGGGGCGCCAGATCCGCTACGGTGCCGAGCGGGGAGTCCCGTGGGGGGTCTCGGAATCGGGCTATAACGTTCGCGACCTCGATCTCACGTATCAGTACTCCGCTTTCGGCGTGCCCGGCTTGGGGCTCAAGCGGGGGCTGTTCGAAGATGTGGTGGTCGCTCCCTACGCCACCGCGCTCGCGGCCATGCTGGATCCCAGGGCCGCGCTGACCAACTTCGCCCGCCTCGAGGAGGCCGACGCGCTGGGTGCCTACGGCTTCTATGAAGCACTCGACTACACCCCCTCGCGGCTGCCGGAGCAGGCCCGGGTGGCCGTGGTCCGGGCATACATGACCCACCATCAGGGGATGGTCCTCGTTGCCCTGGGGAACGTGGTTCACGACGGGCTGACCCGGCGGCGCTTCCACTCCCATCCCATGGTCCAGGCGGCGGAGCTCCTGCTCCAGGAACGCACGCCGCGTTCGGTGAGTGTGACCCGGCCTCGGGGTGAGGAGGTTCGGGAGGCCACGCTGGTCCGCGACCTCGTCCTCCCCACGCTGCGGCGATTCGAGTCGCCGCACGACATCACGCCCCGCACGCATCTGCTCTCCAACGGCCGCTACACCGTCATGGTCACGGCGGCGGGCTCCGGGTTCAGCCGCTGGCGGAACCTCGCCGTTACCCGCTGGCGCGAGGACACGACGCGTGACCTTTGGGGCACGTTCGTCTTCCTGCGTGACGCGGAGACCGGCGACGTCTGGTCCGCCGGCTTCCAGCCGAGCGGCAGCGAAGCGGACCACTACGACGTCGTCTACTCCGAGGACCGGGCCAAGATCATCCAGCGGCACCGGTCTCTCACGATCACGCTCGAGATCGTCGTCTCCCCCGAGGACGATGCCGAGCTGCGCCGGTTGACGGTGACCAATCTCGAGGACCGGGACCGCGAGATCGATTTCACATCCTACGCCGAGATCGTGCTGGCTCCGCAGGGCGCCGACCTGGCCCACCCTGCCTTCTCGAACCTCTTCGTCGAGACCGAGTTCGTTCCCGAGCTCGGCACCCTCCTCGCGACTCGCCGGCCGCGTTCGGCGGACGAGCCTCAGGTCTGGCTCGCCCACCTGGTCGCGGTGGAGGGAGAGACGGTCGACACGTTGCAGTACGAGAGCGACCGCGCACGCTTTCTGGGCCGGGGCCGCGGGGTTCGAACGCCGCTCTGCGTGATCGACGGGGGGCCCCTCTCCGATACGGCGGGTACCGTTCTGGATCCCATCGTCAGCCTCCGGCAGCGGGTGGCGATCCCCCACGGCGAGACGGTCAACCTCGTGTTCACCACGCTCGTAGCGTCGTCCCGGGACGAGGCGCTCGAGATCGCCGAGAAGTACCGCGAGCCGGCCACGTTCGAGCGCGAGAGCTCGTTGGCCTGGACCCAGGCCCAGGTCCAGCTGCACCACCTGCGGATCACCCAGGACGAAGCGCACCTCTTCCAGCGTCTGGCCAATCGCCTGCTTTACGCGGATCCCACGCTGCGCGCCGCGCCGCGCGTGCTGGCCAGAAACCGCACCGGACAGTCGGGGCTCTGGGCCTACGGGATCTCAGGCGACCTGCCCATCGCCCTGGTGCGCATCGAGAGGGACGAGGAGCGGGACGTCGTCAGGCAGCTGCTGCGGGCGCACGAGTATTGGCACCTGAAGGGGGTCTCCGCCGATCTGGTGATCATCAATGCGAAGGCCACCTCCTATATACAGGATCTCCAGGACGACCTCGAAGCCATGGTGCAGGCGATCCAGTCCGCGGTCGGCCACGAAAGGGACGGGGCGGGCGGAGACGTATTCGTCCTCCGGGCCGACCTCGTGCCGGGCCGGGACCGGCTTCTCCTGCACGCGGCGGCGCGAGTGCTGATTTTGGCGCGCCAGGGTACGCTATCCGAGCAGGTGGTCCGGCTGGGGCGCTTGCGGCCGGGACCGGTTCCGCCTCGGCTCCGCGCGCCGCGCGAGAAGGCCGAGACCGTTGCGCCTCCCGCCCTGGAACTCGAGTTCTTCAACGGTCTGGGGGGGTTCACAGCGGATGGCCGCGAATACGTCACGGTTCTCGACAAGGGGCAGTGGACTCCGGCTCCCTGGGTCAACGTGGTGGCGAACTCGGGGTTCGGTTTCCAGGTCTCCGAGTCGGGCTCGGGCTACACCTGGTCAGTGAACAGCCGCGAGAACAAGCTGACGCCCTGGTCGAACGATCCGGTCAGCGACACCCCGGGCGAGACGTTCTACGTGCGGGATGAGGACAGCGGCCTGGTCTGGGGGCCGACGATCCTTCCTATCCGCGAAGAAAGCTGGCCCTACGTCATCCGCCACGGGCAGGGCTACAGTCGCTTCCAACACAGCTCCCACGGCATCGCGCTGGATCTCCTGCAGTTCGTGTCGCTGCGCGACCCCATCAAGATCTCCCGTCTCACCTTGGAGAACCGGTCCGGTCGCAAGAAGCGGCTGGCGGTCACGGCCTACGCGGAGTGGGTCCTGGGGGTCGAGCGGAGTGGCTCGGCGGCTTTCGTGGTCACCGAGATCGACCGCGCGACCGGAGCCATGCTCGCGCGAAACGTGTGGAACGGGGAGTTCGCGGACCGGGTCGCCTTCGCCGATCTGGGCGGCCGCCAGACCTCCTGGACCGCTGACCGCCTCGAGTCCCTGGGCCGCAATGCG
>CANPVY010000312.1 GCA_947581845.1 uncultured bacterium
TCCAGCGCCTGCAACGCGATCTCGTAGGCGCGGTTGCGTTCCAGACCGCAGCGATCACGGAGCGCGCGGACGATCTCCCGGGTCGGCGCACCGTCGCGTGCCAGGGAAGCCGCCAGCGAGCGTGCTTCCTCCTCCGAGCCCGCTACCGGCTGCGGCGCAGCGGCCAGGCAGAGGACCACCTCCCCGCGTGGTGTGTGCTCGCTGTAGTATGCCGCCGCCTCAGCCAGCGTTCCCCGCACGAACTCCTCATGCACCTTGGTCAGCTCGCGAGCGACCACGACACGCCGTTCAGCGCCCAGCACCGCAGCGAACTCCTCCAGCGTGCGCAGGAGCCGCTGCGGCGACTCGAAGAGGATCGCGGTGTGCGGTAGCCCGGCGAGCGTGGCCAGTAGCTCGCGCCGCTTGCGCCCGGAGCGCGGCGGGAACCCGAAGAAGGTGAAAGGCTCAGGGTCGAGGCCGGAGGCGACGAGCGCGGCGAGCGCCGCGGATGGACCCGGCACCGGCACAACCCGTGCGCCGAGCTCGAGCGCCGCCTGCACGAGCCGCAGTCCGGGATCGGAGACCAGCGGCGTTCCGGAGTCCGCGACCAGCGCTATGCTGGCGCCCGCGGCAAGCGCGGCGCGCGCCTCCTGCGTGCGAGCGGCCTCGTTGTGCCTGTGAAATGACTTGAGGGTGCTGGGCTCGATGTCGTAGTGGTCCAGCAGGATGCGGGGTCGGCGTGTATCCTCCGCCAGAATCGTATCGCTCGCGCGTAGGACCTCTACCGCCCGGCGCGTGAGATCCCCCAGGTTGCCAATGGGTGTGCTCACCAGGTAGAGGGTCGCTGCCATACCGCTCAGACCTTGTTCAGAAGACCAGACGCCTCCGCTCTGGACCGTGCCGGCGGAGGCGTCGCACACGTCTCGTCACCGCCCGCGCGCTTGCCCTGCTACAAGACAGAGCTCACGGCGGTGCCGATCGGCTTCAGCCCAGATGCTTCCTGATCTTCTGCTCCAAGTGCTGCTTCGGGACCGCGCCGATCACGGTGTCTACGTGCTGCCCGTCCTTGAAGATCAGGATGCTGGGGATCGACCGGATATTGAAGCGCATGGCCGTCGCCTGGCTGCTATCGACATCGAGCGACGCCACTTTGACCTGACCCTCGTACTCCTCGGCCAGCTCAGCGACGAGGGGCGACACCATGCGGCAGGGCCCGCACCAGGCGGCCCAGAAATCGACCATTGCGAGGCCCTGGCTTTGCTCGACCTCCTCGCTAAAGTTCTCGTCCGTAACCTCTCTTACCAACGACATCGCAGTCTCCTGATTGTGTGAGTGCGCAGGCCGGCAGCCGTGGCCGCGGGTCGCCGCGACCGCCCTTACCAGCCCCTTTCCTATGCAGCCACCAATATAATAATCTTTGCGGCGAAGGCCGCGCCCGTGAGTGCGGCGTCGGCGGGCCAACGCCGCCCATACAACGCTCTTAGGCTGCCAGGGGTTCCCATGCCAGACACGCGCCTCGAACACGTGGCAATCGCCGTGCCGGAGCTCGACGCGGCCATCTCCGTCTACAGCGCCGTGCTCGGGCGGCCGGATTCCGGCCGAGAGGTCGTGGAGTCGGAACAGGTCCGCATCGCCTTCTTCCAACTGGGCGATTCGCGCCTGGAACTCCTGGAACCCACGGCCGAAGACTCGCCGGTCGGCCGCTTCCTGGAACAGCGCGGGCCGGGCCTACACCATATCGCGATCGAGGTGCCGGACATCGAGTCCGCCCTGGAGCGCTGTCGCGCCGCCGGGCTGCGGACGGTCGGCGACGCACCACGGCGCGGCGCTGGGGGCCGCCAGGTGGCCTTCCTCCACCCGGGCAGCACCGGCGGAGTCCTGCTGGAGTTGTCGGAGCCGGTAAGATAGGCGCTGCCGCCGGATCAGCAGGCGAAAGACGACAGGTCGATCTGCTCGATGAACCAGCGATCGCCGCGACCCAGGACGACGCGGAACGGCAGCGCTGCGCTCTCCGTCCCACGCGTGAGCTCGACGGTCACCGTCGTCCTGCGGGCGCTCCATGCTGCGGGGTCCGGCTGGGTGATGACGCGGAACGAGCTCGGACGCAGGCACGCCGCCAGGACGATCATGCGGTCCCGCACCTCCTGCGCCGAGTAGGCGCGCTGGATGCTCCCGTGCTCGGTCCCGAATACGGAGGCCATCCGCTCATAGGCGCGTTCGGCTTCCGTGAACGTGCCGGCACGCCGGGCCTGCACCGCCTCCTGCGCCGCGCTGAGAAAGACCTCCACCGCTTCCTCTGGGGACGCGGCACCCTCAGGGACCTCCAAGCGTGCGGTCCCACCCGCGCAGCCGCTCAGTCCCAGCAGAGTCAGCAGCACCACCGCCGTTCCATCAGCCTTGCGCACCTGAGTCTCCCGGTCTAAGGGAACACCTGCAGGGCGCTGGCAGCGACCGCGCCAGCGCCTGACTACCTAGTAGCCTTCGCCGCTTGCCCCGCTCGGCGGAAGGTCAGCCGGTTCTCTCCCGTGTCACGATCGACGACGATACGATCGCCCTCGCCAAACTGCCCCTCCAGCAGTGCCGACGACAACGGATCCAGGAGCAGCCGCTGCAGCGCCCGCTTGAGCGGTCGCGCTCCGAAGGCCGGATCGTATCCTTCCGTCGAGATCAGCTCACGCGCCGCGTCGGTCAGCTCCATCGCCAGCCTGTGCTCGGCGAGCAAGTGCTGCACCTGCCCGAGCTGGAGGTCGACGATCCGATTCAGCTCTTCCTGACCCAGCAGCTTGTAGATGATGATGTCATCGACGCGGTTCAGGAACTCGGGCCTGAAGGTAGCGCGCAGGCCTTCCCAGACGCGTCGCTCGATCTCGCTCCAATCCTCCTTGCCCTGGAGCTCGAGGATCCACTGGCTCCCGATATTCGAGGTCATGATCAGCACGGCGTTGCGGAAGTCCACCGTGCGACCGTGCCCATCCGTGAGCCGCCCGTCGTCCAGCACCTGCAGCAGGATATTGAAGACGTCGGGATGCGCCTTCTCGATTTCGTCGAACAGGATAACGCTGTACGGCCGGCGGCGCACCCGCTCGGTCAGCTGGCCACCTTCCTCGTAACCCACGTAGCCGGGCGGCGCGCCGATGAGCCGGGCGACCGAATGGCGCTCCATGTACTCCGACATGTCGAGCCGGACCAGCGCCGCCTCATCGTCGAACAGGAACTCCGCCAGCGCGCGTGCCGTCTCCGTCTTACCGACGCCCGAGGGGCCCAGGAAGATGAAGCTACCCACCGGCCGGTTGGGGTCCTGCAGCCCGGCGCGGTTGCGCCGCACGGCATTGGCCACCGCCCCGATCGCCTGGTTTTGGTTCACCACGCGTCTGTGCAG
>CANPVY010000313.1 GCA_947581845.1 uncultured bacterium
CCGAGCCGCCCGGCTGGAGTGCGGCGCAGAAGGCGATCGTCTGGGCCGAGCTCCTGGGGCCGCCCAAGGGTCTCGCGGACTGAGCCCCGATCTCGCCGCGCACGTCTCACCCGTATCTGCCGACACACTTCGTCCGAACCCGCGCGCCCGCGGAGGCCGCGGCGCGCTTCTTTCGAGGAGGAGCCGATGCGCTGGATACGAACCCTGGCCGTCTTCGTCATCCCCCTCTCCCTCGCCACTGCCGTCAGCGGCAATGCACTGTCACAGCAGATCCAGGAGGAGGAGACCGTTCTGCATGCCCCGGACCGAAGGCCGGACGAGGGTGAGGGCCCGTTCGAGCGCCTGATCATCCGCGGCGCGACCGTGATCGATGGGACCGGCGCGCCACCCCGGGGCCCGATGGACATCGTGATCGAAGGGAACCGCATCGTCGAGGTCAGGAGCGTGGGCGTTCCAGGCCTGCCCATCAACGATGAGAACCGACCCGGGGGTGCGACCCGTGAGCTCGATGCCCACGGCATGTACGTGCTGCCTGGCTTCATCGATACGCACGCCCACATCGGTGGCCGCGCACAGGGCACACCGGCCGAGTACGTCTACAAGCTGTGGATGGCGCACGGCGTGACCACGGTGCGTGACCCCGGCTCCGGCAACGGTGTGGACTGGACGCTGCTGGAGCGGGAGCGCAGCGCGCGGAACGAGATCGTGGCGCCCCGCATCTTCAGCTACGTGTGGACTGGGATGGGCTGGGACGGCGGGCCGATCCATACGCCGGAGGCGGCGCGCAGATGGGTGCGCTGGTTGGCGAACAAGGGCGCGGACGGCCTGAAGCTCCGTTCCCACGATCCCGAGATCATGGCGGCGCTGATCGACGAGGCGAGGAAGCACGAGCTCGGCAGCCAGGCGCACCTGGGTCAGGAAGGCGTGGCGCGGATGAACGCGCTCGACGCGGCGCGTCTGGGCCTGGGCTCGATGGAGCACTGGTACGGGCTACCCGAGGCGCTGCTCGTGGACCGCACCGTCCAGGATTTCCGCTACGACTACAACTACAACGACGAGTACCACCGCTTCGCTGAGGCGGGACGCCTGTGGAAGCAGGCCGCGCCGCGCGGTAGCGAGCGGTGGAACGCCGTGATCGACGACCTGCTCGAGCTGGGCTTCACCATCACGCCGACATTGACGATCTACGAGGCGAACCGGGACGTGCAGCGGGCGCGCGACGCCAACTGGCACGACACGTACACGCTCCCATCACTCTGGCGCTTCTACCAGCCGAGCCGCGGGAGCCACGGCTCTTACTGGTTCCACTGGACGACGCAGGACGAGATCGAGTGGAGGCGCAACTTCCGGATCTGGATGAGCTTCGTGAACGACTACAAGAACCGTGGCGGCCGTGTCACCACGGGTTCCGACTCCGGGTTCATCTACAAGTTGTACGGGTTCGACTACATCCGTGAGCTCGAGCTGTTGCAGGAGGCCGGCTTCCACCCGCTGGAGGTCATCCGCTCGGCCACGCTGTGCGGTGCCCGGACCCTGCACGAGCCCAAGGGTAAGCCGATCGAGTTCGGGATCATCCGGCCCGGCATGCTGGCGGACCTCGTTGTGGTGGAACGGAGCCCGATCCAGGACCTCAAGGTGCTGTATGGTACGGGCACAGTCCGCGTGAACGACGAGACGGGCGAGGTCGAGCAGGTCGGCGGTGTGGAGTACACGATCAAGGACGGCATCGTCTACGACGCGAGGCAGTTGCTGGCTGATGTGGCTCTTATGGTGGAGGAGGCCAAGGCCGAGGAGTGGGCTGCCGCAGGTCGGTGACGGGGGCCCTCTCGCTGCAACGGGCCTACGTCACCTCCGACATATAGGGGACTCGAACTGATGGGAATGGTATCGCGTCGGCCATTGGGCTTTGCCCTCTTGGCCGCACTGGCGGGCGGCATCGGACTGGCAAGGTGCGCCGAGGCACCGGACTCAGCCCGTACGACGCTCATCGTCAATGCCGTCGTGGCGGACGGTACGGGCGGGCCGGCTCGCACGGCGTCGGTACGGGTACGCGGTGACCGCATCGCCGATGTCGGCGAACTGCAGGCGGACCCCGGTGAGACCGTCGTCGATGCGGGCGGCCGGGTCCTCGCTCCCGGATTCATCGATACCCACAGCCACCACGACAGAGGACTGAACGAGCGACCGGGAGCGCTCGCCGCGGTGAGTCAGGGGATTACCACGGTCGTCGTCGGGCAGGACGGCGAGTCGCACTTCCCGCTCGCCGACTATTTCGGCCGCCTGGCGGAGCATCCGCCTGCCATCAACGTGGCTTCGTTCGCCGGGCACGGCACCTTGCGCGCCCGCGTGCTCGGCGAGGACTACCGCCGACCTGCCACGGCGGCCGAGATCGCTGAGATGCGCGGACTGCTACGGCAGGAGCTGGAGGCCGGTGCCCTCGGCCTGTCGACGGGTCTCGAGTACGACCCGGGCATCTACTCGGAGACGGAGGAGGTGATCGCGCTGGCGCGGGAGGCCGCGCGGGTCGGCGGCCGCTACGTCAGCCATATGCGTAGCGAGGACCGCCAGCTGTGGGAGGCGGTTGAGGAGATCATCCGGATCGGCCGCGAGGCCGGGATCCCGGTCCAGGTCTCGCACATGAAGCTCGCCATGCGGAGTCTGTGGGGCCAGGCGGACCGCCTGCTGCAGCGGTTGGACGAGGCACGCGCGGCCGGTGTGGAGATCACGGCCGATGTGTATCCCTACGAGTACTGGCAGTCGACGATGACGGTGCTGTTCCCGAACCGTGACTTCGACAACCGTGAGAGCGCCGCCTTCGCGCTGCGCGAGCTGGCGCCGCCGGAGGGCCTGCTGCTGGCACGTTTCGACCCCGACAGCTCGTACGTGGGGAAGACGGTCGCCGAGATCGCGGAACTCCGTGGGACGGATCCCGTCACCACGTACATGGATCTCATCGCCGAGTCGCAGGCACTGCGACAGGAGACCGGCGAGTCTACGGAGAGCGTGATCGGGACGAGCATGGATCCGACCGATCTGGCGCGCCTCATCCTCTGGCCGCACTCCAACATCTGCACCGACGGCGAGCTGGCAGGCCGGCATCCGCGCGGGTTCGGCTCGTTCCCGCGGGTTCTGCGGCGCTACGTGCGTGAGCAGGGTGCTCTGACGTTGGAAGCGGCGATCCACAAGATGACGGGCCTGGCGGCGGGTCACATGGGCCTGGAAGACCGCGGCGTGATCCGGCCGGGCGCTTACGCCGATCTGGTGTTGCTCGATCCGGCAGTGATCGCGGATCGCGCCACTCCCGAGGAGCCCCAGCTCGTCTCGGAGGGCATCGAGCGGGTGTGGGTGAACGGGGTCGAGGTCTTCGCCGACGGGGCGCCGACGGGCGCGCGTCCGGGAAGGGTGATACGGCGTGCTGGCATGCGGTGAGTCCGGCCGCCAGCGTGGGAACCGTAGACGGGAGGGTCAGGGCATGGTAGGCGACCTGAAACGATCGTCAAGCTTGCTGGGCGCGTGCGGCGCGCTGCTCGCCGGGGCGCTGCTCGTCGTGGACGCTCACGCCCAGGAGGCGGGGCTCGAGGCGCGGGTGGACAGCGTGTTTGCGGAGTACGACAACACGCGATCGCCGGGCTGCGCGCTGGGCGTCATCCGTGACGGCGGGTTCGTGCTCAAGCGCGGGTACGGGATGGCCAATTTGGAGCAC
>CANPVY010000314.1 GCA_947581845.1 uncultured bacterium
CGCCCAGCCCCAGCGTCCAGGCCGCGCCGACCCCGAGCAGCCGACTCCTCCAGATCGCCCAGGAAGTACTCTCTCTCTTCGCGCGGCACCAACAGGCCGACAAGCAGGCGGACCAGACGAGCTGCGCGAGGGGCACACATCACAGCAACTCCAACTCGAGGTTCAGCCCCTCAGCCAGACGTCGCAGGTCGGCCAGGGAGTAACGGATGGTTGCGAGTCCGGCTGGTGTCACCTGGTAGAGCTTCTTGCGGCGGCCACCCCTCTCCGCCGTCGGCTCGCTCGCACCGGAGCGGAGGTACCCCTTTGCCTCGAGCCGCCCCAGGGTCTTGTAGACCGTCCCCAGAGTGAGCGTCCGCGAGGTCTCCCGCTCGAGCTCTTCCCGGACCGTGACCCCATAGGCGCCGGAGCCAAGCCGTAGAACGGCCAGCATCACCAGCAACTCGAATTCGCCCGCGTGCGGCATCGCCCCCCCCGAGGCTATTTCTCCGGCATCGTCAGGGATACCACTAGGATCAGATGCCGTGAAGGCCCGAAAGGTTGCAGGAGCATAGGAGGATCGCGGTTCCGGCGGGCCTTTGGCGAGGGCTCAGACATCCACCCGAGCTGGGCTTCACCGCCTGGGGGCCAATCCTCTACAAAAGAGGGGAGCCTTCACACGGTGCGTATTCTCTCGGGCAGCGATAGGCGGTCGAAGCCCATTCTTTGGAATTTCTCCAAACGTGGTCGTCGCGTTTACCCACCGGCAGTTTGAGTTGCATCCCTCTCTCGCAGCTTGGAGGGGGTTGACAATGTGCAGCCAGGTTTTATGTTTGTAAAAGATCGAACGTCCTGGCGATGGAGGTGCAGCACGTGTCCACCCACCTGACGAAGCGGGAGCTGGATCTGATGTCGGTGCTCTGGCAGCGGGGATCGGCCACGGTCAGCGAGGTCTTGGAGGGCCTGACCGACGAGATCAGCTATTCCACCGTGATGACCGTGCTGCGCACGCTCGAAGCCAAGGGTCACGTCCGCCACGAGCAGGAAGGGAAGGCCTTCCGGTTCTACCCGGTCACCAATCCTGAGGAGGCGGGCAGCAGCGCCCTGAGCCGTATTCTCCACAAGGTGTACCACGGCTCGCTCGAGCTGATGGTCAACCAGCTGGTCTCGGACAAGAATGTCTCCGCCGACGAGATCCGCAGGATCCGGGATGATCTGGAGCGGCGCCTGAAGGAGATAGAGCGGTGATCGCCGTCTGGATGGCCTACGCCGTCGTGGTCTCCGCCGTCTTCGCGCTCGCCGGGGTGGCCCTCGAGCGGAGCTTTAGGTTCGCGAGACGACCCGGTCGTCTGCCGGTGGCGGTGGCGATCGTGGGCTCCGTCGTCGTCCCGCTTCTGAGATGGTTGCAGCCGAGTGCCGCGGGTCATGGAGGTATACTCGCCAGGTTGAGCGCACCGCTCGATCTGGGCGCCCAGGCGCTCGTGTCTCTTTCCGACGTCAGCGGTATTGGCGCCTTCGACACTCCGCTCATCGTGCTCTGGATCGCGGCATCGCTGACGATCTTGATTTCGATCCTCGTGGTCCAGACGCGTATGGTGCGGGACGCGAGGCGGTGCACGAAGGGCGTCGTGGACGGCGCCGCCGTCTTGCGGACACGGTCATTTGGCCCCGCAGTGGTCGGCTCGCTGAAGAGTTACATCCTGCTCCCCACGTGGGCTGATGGGCTCGAGGCACAGTCCCGCCGGCTCGCTGTGCTCCACGAGTGCGAGCACGTGCGGGCGCGCGATCCGCAGCTGCTCTTCTGCGCCTGCCTGCTCGCGGCGCTCCACCCGTGGAACGTGGCTCTCTGGTGGCAGCTCACGCGACTAAGGAAGGCGATCGAGTTGGACTGCGATCAGCGGATCGTGAACGGCGGCGTCGACATCCGGTCCTACGGGAACCTGCTGTTGCACATCGCATCGCGGCGGGCACCGACGCCGCTCACAACGCTCGCCATTTCGAATACGAGAACGTTCGTCGAGAGGAGGATTACGGCGATGGCTGATCACAAGGTCAGGGGCAAGCACCTTCGGGCGGCGCTCGCCGCCGTCTGTGGGGTCGTGCTCTTCGGGCTGGGCTGCGAGACCCCTTCCCCAGTCGAGGTCGAGGAGCCAGACGCTAACCTGCAGCAGCAGCAACAGGAGATCTTGGCGACCAACTTCGCCTTTGTTTATGTACACATCATCGACGGCAGGAGCGTACCCGTCACGGTAACGGGAGAACAGCTCCGTCCAGAGACCCAACTCACCCAAAGGCACCAACAGGAGCTTCAGCAGAGGTTCACCGAAGGGAAGCTCACGCCAGCGGAGTACGAGCGGGAACACGAACGCCTGGAGCGCATCGAGTAGCCAAAGAGATCAAAGCGCCGCAGTCATCCAAGAGGCTGCGGCGCTCTCTTGTTTCTGCTTCCCTTCGACTATCGCCGCCCAATCAGCGCATCATCGTCGGCTGGGGCGTACCCGTCACGGCAACGGGAAATGCCTGCGCGCCAAGGCTGCCGGAGCCCTGGCATCAGGGCAGACCCTGGTCCCCCTCGAACACGGGCCGCTGGGCGGCGTTGGCCACTGCCCACCCGGTGGCATACATCCAGCGGGTCATGCGGGTCAGTTTCTCCCAGTCGATCCGGTCTACCTCGTCGAAGGGCGTGTGGTAGTCTTCGTGAAGGAGGGCGGTGAAATAGAGGGCCGGGATCCCGCTCCGGACATAGGGCCAGTGGTCGCTTCGGCGAAAGAAGTTCTCCGGGTGCCCGGGCCGCTCCCATGTGCTGTCCAGGGCGAAGCCGCCCACGGCCGCGTTGGCCGCAAGCCCGATCTCGACCAGAGCGGTGGAGGTGAGGTTGGGGGACACGGAGCCCAGGAGGGCAGCGGAGTCCGGGGAGCTCCGGCCGATCATGTCGGCATTGAGCACGGCCACGATGGACTCCCGGGGGATAACCGGGTTCCGGGCGTGCCAAGTGGAGCCCAAGAAGCCAGGCTCCTCGGCGCCGTGCCAGACGAAGAGGGCGGAGCGCCGACCTGGGCTCTCCGCGAAGGCCTGGCCGATGGCCAGGAGAGCGGCGCAGGCCGTGGCGTTGTCGTCGGCTCCGTTCCAGATCGAGTCACCGTCCCAGGCGAAGCGCACCCCCAGGTGGTCGTGGTGGGCGCTGAGGAGGACGTGCTCCCCTGACAGCGCAGGGTCGGAGCCGGGGGCCCGGGCGATGACGTTGGCCGAGGGGACGACAAACCGCTCGACCGTCAGCTCGGCCTGGAGCCTGGGAGCCTGGCCCTGCCCGCGGCCCCTCACCAGATCCAGGGCACCGGGGCCCACCCAGATGACGGGCGGGCGGTCCGCCTCATACCCCTCCTGCAGAGACCAGTCGCCCTGCGCCCAACCGGCGGCGATGTTCTCGTACTCTCCCCCCGCAACCGAGTCGGAGACCAGGATCACCGCGGCAGCTCCCCGCTCCGTCAGGAACCGGGCCCGCTCCCGGACGGAGAGCATTGCGTAGCGCCGGGACGAGAGATCCGGTCCTAGGGGCGGGGCATTGTCCGGGGCCGACAGGACCGCCGCCACCACGAGGCCCCGGATGTCGGGGGCCGCTTCCAGGTCTTCCGCCTTCCCCCCGCCTACGAACACAATGGGCGAATCGAAGGTGCCCTCCGCCGCCCACACCACCACCGCCTCCTCCCAAATCTTGAAAGGCCTGCCGGAGATGACGATACGGCTGAGGGGGGTCTGGCGGGTGCGATGGATGGGGAAGACCTGGAAGTAGGTACCGCCCTCGCCTGCGGGCTCCAGCCCGACCTCGCGGGCCCGCTCGGCCAGCCACGCTCCCGCCCTGAGCTCGTCCACACTTCCCGCGTCGCGTCCCCGCATGCTGTCTTGGGCCAGGACTTCCACGTCCGACCGGAGCTGGTCTGAGCGGATGGCATCCATGGCGGGGGGCAGGCCGCCGGGCTCCGTCCCGCAGGCGGTGGCCGCCAAGAGGCAGAAGAGGGCAGCGGCGAGCCGTGGTGTGCTCCCGGAGTGTTGCTGGATATGCATGGTCGTCGTAGGCGTTGGCGCGGGACAGCCCTCAGCAGGGTCGGCGTGCGTCCCGCCGCGTGCATGTTGCCGCCTGCACGCCGCACGGTGTCGTTTTGCGGCCCACCGTTCCGCGTGGTTCCGCTCTTCTTGAAGGGTCAATATAGGCCTGGACCGGCCTTGTTGCATGGCTCGGAGCTGAGCACAGGTTTGCCTCGTGCTCGAGGAGATCCTCGAGATCCCACAGCCCGGTCTCCATCTCGTCCCCCGACGTTACAGAAGTTGGGACGAGAGCTGTCTTAAATTTCCGCCCAACTGGCCAGGCAAAACGCTGCAAGTGTCTGTATGATTTAGGGTTGGAGGGATTGCTTCAGAGAGAATGTCACGCGAAATCGGTGGAGACGAAGGCGACTCTTCCCATTGTCCTCTTCAGCGGCGGGATCTTCTCTCACAATCCGCGATCGCTTGGGCAGGTCCGGGCACCTGGGCCTCATCTCATTTCCTCCACCTTGAATATAAGGCCGACCGAGCGCACTACTCCCATCTACCCGGACTCACGGGCGTTACCGAGTCCAATCTGTACTGGCACGCTAAGACCTGCGGATTAAAAGTACGAAATTGACCGAGGACTATTGGGGTCTATCGACCTCGAAACGAGACGGGAAGCGGCCTTCCGGCCTGTTGCTGATCCCGATAGTCCTGCTCGAGACGAATGGTTTGTCTACAGTTTGTCTACAGTGGGGGGGAGCATGTTCGACTTCAAGCTTCATTGATCTTGCCCCCCGCGAGCGATTGCTTGAAGCTGACGCGCTCCTTGACGAGCGTCAACCTGCGGCGCCGTCAGGCCCGGATCCTTCACGGCAGTTCTTAGAAACTTGCCTAATCAGGCTTCGACTTAGCGACTAGTGAAGTCGGGACGGCGGGATTCGAACCCGCGACCTCCCGCTCTCAAAGCCCAAAACCAGCGCGCATCGGCGCTGATGCGTGCTGATTTCGACGATCTTGCTCTGACTGCTGGACACCTGCGCCGAGTCCGTTGGCACTACGTTTCACACTCCGCTAAGGAGATCTCGCTCTAAGGCCAACGCCTAGAGGTCGCCCTCGATCAAATGTCGCACGCACCACCGACGTAGTCGCTTGTCTAGCCCGTCATCTCACTCCACCCAGTCCCGTCGTAGTGAACAATGGTGCCGTCGTATCCCACGGCGAATATGTCACTCGATGATGTGCCCCACACACCCGAGAGGTCGGAGCTCGTGCCGCTTGCCATCTCACTCCAGCTAGTTCCGTCGTAACGCAGGATCATAGCTTCATAACCCACGGCGAATATGTCACTCGATGACGTGCCCCACACACCCGAGAGGGAGCTCGTGCCGCTTGTCATCTCACTCCAGCTCGTCCCGTCATAATGCAGGATCAAGCCCCCTGAACCCACGGCGTACACGTCACTCGATGACGTGCCCCACACGCCCCAGAGATGGGAGCTCGTGCCGCTCGTCATAGCACCCCAGACGCTCCCGTCGTAGTGGAGGATCGTGCCGTTGTATCCAACCGCGTAGACGTCGCTTGACGAGGTGCCCCACACGCCCATGAGGGGGGAGCTCGTGCCGGTCCTCATCGTACCCCAGACGCTCCCGTCGTAGTGGAGGATGTCGTAGTATCCAACCGCATAGATGT
>CANPVY010000315.1 GCA_947581845.1 uncultured bacterium
TCGTTCTCGGGCCCCGTTCGCCTCGTGCCGAATCGGAGGGGGCAGCTCGCCGGTGGAGAAATCGCGCTGAGTTGGGCGCTACGCGAACTTCGACTGCTCCTGTTCTACAGGTTCCAGGATGTGGTCAGCGGCGATCAACTCTTCAAGCGCACCTGGCGAACCGTCCCCCGACACCGGCTGCGCATCACGGCGCTCTACACACCGTGGGAGAGCGTGGGCCTCTGGAGTAGACTTCAATACAGAAGCGCCACTCGCTGGGCCGACTACCAGGAGGCCGCTGTACAGACGGGCGGCGCCTACAGTCAGTACGTGGACAACGCCGTGACGCTGGACATCGCCGCGCAGAAGTGGTTCTGGGAGCGGCGTGTGCGCCTCCACCTGTTGTTCCGCAACGTCTTCAACGATGCCGTTCCCTACCATCCCATCGGCACGGCCTACGGCCTAACGTTCATGGTCCAGGGAGAGGTTCTGCTCGACGGGCTCTAGACACCCCTTAGCCCGCAACGGCCGACGCGGTGCCGCTGCCCCTCGACCAAGCGCTGCGACCGGGTTGACCTGGATCGCAGGGGCTCATTACAATCGCACCCACACTGAGCGAGGGCGGCCTCTACAGCCACAAAGTCGCTGCCTTCCCTCTTGCGTCACCGATCAGGCGGATCAGGACACGGGAACCATGGCTCTCGACCTTCGACACGGACGACCCGCGCCGACCAAGCTGGAGATCTATCCGTTGATCAGCCACCGCTGGAGCCCCCGCGCCATTTCTGGCCGGCCCGTGGAACCCGAGAAGCTGAGGCTCGTGCTCGAGGCGGCGCGCTGGGCACCCTCCTCGAGGAACGAGCAGCCGTGGCGGTTCCTGGTGGCGACGACGGATGACCCGGAATGGCTGGAGCGCTTGCAGGGTTACCTGAGCCCGGGGAACGCGTGGGCGAAGGCCGCGCCGGTGCTCATCGCGTCCGCCTACCGGACGAACTTCTCGCACAACGAGAAGCCCAACGTCAGCGCGCTGCGTGACCTCGGTGCGGCGGAGGAGAACATGTTCTTACAGGCCTTCGCGCTGGGCTTGGTGATGCACCAGATGGGGGGCTTCGACCGCGGCAGCTTGAAGCGGGACCTCATCCCCGAGGGATTCGAGCCGGGCACGATGAGCGTGATCGGCTACCCGGGCGATGTGGAGCAGCTGCCGGAGGACCTCGCCGAGCGCGAGCGTGCCCCCCGGCAGCGCAGGCCGCTGAGCGAGCTCGTGTTCAGCCGCCGCTGGGCCCAGCCGGCCGGTTTCCCCTGACGCCGCACCCTTCTACGGCAACTGCACCGCGAGGCTGAGGCTCAGAGCGGGGCCTATCGCGTCCGTGAGATCCTCGTCGAGCGGCACCCTCATCTGCACGCCGGGCCACCAGCGACCCAGACCGTAGCTAGCGGCTAGCAGGAGCTGATGGAGCGTGCGTTCACCCAGATCAGCACCCTCCTCTGTGATTATCACACGGCCGCTAAAGCCGCCGACCACGGCGACGTTCGCAGCCTCATACCCGGCGTGCGCGCCGTACAGTGCCAAGAGCTCGACGTCGTCCGCGAGTTGCTCGCCAGTGTCGATCCAGAGCACGGGAGCGAGGCGGAAACCGACCACAAGACCGGTCGGACCGCTGTACCGGTAGTTGAACGCAGCGTGTACGGACGCGACCTCATGGGTGAATGCTTCCCAGCGGTCCACAGGATCCATGAACCAGAACACGGCGCCGAAGTAGTCCGTCTCCTTCATCAGCGGTAGCCGAACCCCGAATTCGCCAAAGGCCGGCGAGCCCGCACCTCCGAACTCTGCTCCCAAGTAGATGTTCCCGACCGCACTCTCCGACTCTTCGAAACCATCACCCACGCCGACATTGGCGAAGGGCAACTCACCCACAAGAACGGTGTTTTCACCTACCGCGAATCGCCCGGAGAGGAAAACGGCGAGAGTGGTAAAGGTGAACTTGTCTCCATTCTTGAAACTTGGCTTGAGGATTTCGAGGTAGACGGCTCGATCGCTGCGGGGTACGACCCAGGGCGACTGGGCCGCCGCGCTGGCTGGCAATAGCGCGCATGCCAACCAGGCAACGCTGAGTGAACTCGAAAGCGAGCGTCGCATGATGCACCTCCGTCTGTAGCGCCGGAACCACTGCGTGGGGTTCCGACCTCGTGTTGCAGTGGGATCGCTCGTGGGGAAGCAGAGGCGTAGCAGTCAAGCAGGAGTCAAGAACTCGGCGGCAAGCGATTATTACTTGAGATACACCCCCCGACCGGGCAGCGCGGCTGCCACCCCAACACTGTTAGGTCTTCGCGCCCCGCCGCGAAGTCAGGCGTAGGTTGGGTAGGTGGGGGCCTGGGAAACTTGGGTGGCGAGTTTCACGACATCCTGCAGCTCGTTCGCCTCCGCCTTGCGCACGACTTCGGCGAGCGCCTGGATGAACGTCGCACTGGTGCCCAGGGCCGGCGCCCGATAGAAGGCAAGGCCCCGCACCTCAGCATCCTTCTTCCCTTCGATATCCAGATCGTAGAGCGTCTCCAAGTGCTCCGACACGAAGTCGACGCTGCAGCACATCACCGCGCTGTGACCATCCGCCGCCATCGCGTCCAACGCCTGGGCCAAGGTCGGTCCCAGCCATTCGTCCCTCGTACTGCCCTGGCTGGTAAACGCGAAGCGCCAGTGCAGATCGTCGAAACGCTCGGCCGCCAGCCTGCTGGTCTCGAGGAGCTGCTCGCGGTAAGGGTCATCCTGCTGGAGGATCCTCTCGGGCAAGCTGCGGGCGGTGAAGATGACTGGGATGTCCTCCCCATCGCGGTCAGGCACCTGAGAGATGGCTTCGCGCAGTCTCTCTTCCAGCGCGTCTATGAAGAGCGGCTCGTCGTGATACGACTTGATGCAAAGGATCTCCATTGGAGGCTCCAGGCGGTCGAGCCCCTCGCGCACATCGCGGAGGTACTGCACGATGCTCATCGTGGAGTAGTGTGGCGCCAGCGCAACGGCAACAGCGTTCCTGATACCATCCGCAGCCATCTCCCCCACCGTGTCCGGGATGAAAGGGTGCCAGTGCTCCATGCCCAGATAGGCGTGATAGCCGCCGTTTGACCAGTTGACCCGCTCCTCCAGCGCCTTCATCTGGTCCACCGTCGTCCGGTAGAGCGGCGACGGCCCG
>CANPVY010000316.1 GCA_947581845.1 uncultured bacterium
AGCCCGAGGCGTGCGCCGCCCGACAGGCGTGTTCCGCGGCCAGCTTGGTGTCGGCGTAGGGCTCGCCCCAGGGAGTCAGAGGGAACGTCTCATCGATGACCCGCCCTTCCACAAGGCCGAAGACATCATTGGTGCTGATGTAGACCAGCCGCCGGACACCTGTGTTCGCGGCGGCATCGAGCACATTCTTCGTACCGGCCACGTTGACGTCCTCGAACAACCGTCGCGGCGCCCAGTCGGTCACCACGCCGGCGCAGTGGAAGACGATGTCGATGCCGTCGCAGGCAGCCTGAACGCTGGCGAACGAGCGAACATCACCTTCGATGACACGTACACGGTTGCCGAACTGCTGCAGCTCCTTGGCACCGGAGTCTTGGGGAAGCGCGAGCACTCGGACCTCGTCGGCGATCGTGGCAAGCCGGTGCACGAGCGGGCGCCCAATGAACCCGGTGCCGCCGGTGACCAGCACCTTGGCGCCCGTAAGCCGTGTGGTGGCCGTCTCAAGGATCCGGTCCATGAGCTCAGCTCCGCTGCGATCCTGGAAGGCCGAGCGACATCCCGTACTCCAGCAGCGCGGAGATGTATGCGGCCGCATCACCGCCGGTCGTCGCCCTGAGATTGCGGATCCGGCCGGCGTCGAGCGGGATCGCTTCCGCATCGCTCAGCCGAACCGCCACACCGTAGCCGTCCCGTGCCCGTCCCAATGGCACCGCGCCCAGCGGCAGCGCGCTTTCGGCGTCCGCGTCGGCTGCGAACACCAGCTGATACTCGCCGTGCTCGCCGAACAGCAGGGCCCAGTCCGGCAAGCCGAGCTTTGCGGCCACCGCCGCGGCCCGCTCGTCCACGAGGCGCGGTGCCCTGAGGTCCAGCTCCAGGCACAGCTCGTTTACCCGCGCCAGCTGGTCGAGCGCCGCAAGAAGACCGTCGCTCGTATCGATCATCGCGTGCGCGCGTCTGCGCAGGTTGCGGCCGGCGCGCAGACGGGCGCGCGGTCGGAACGCGCGCTCCGGGTACAGCTCGGGGTGGCCGGTGAGCGCGGCCGCGGCCATGGCGTTGCCCAGGCCCAGCGGTGCGCTGGCGTAGATCCGGTCGCCGGGGCGGACGCCATGCCGGCTGATGAGGGGTCTCTCTAGAAGCCCGATCGCGCAGGCGCACAGCGAGCTGGCGGCGGCGTCATTCAGGTCACCGCCCAGGATATAGGTGCCTTCGCTGCGGACCGCGTTGTCGATTCCGCTTGCCAGGCGCGCCGTCCGCTCGTCGTCCCACTCGGGACCAAGGCTGACGCCCAAGACCAGCCCGACGGGCGCCGCGCCGACTGCGGCCAGGTCGCTGAGGTTCGCCTGCACGATCACCCAGCCCATGGTCTCTGGCTCGCGATAGAGCCCGACGGTCAGCTCCTCGGACAACACGTCCAGGGTCGCGGCCAGGTACGAGCCGGCGCTCAGTGGCATGAGCTCGGCGTCGGCGTGATGCGTGGGGAACACGCGCCGCGGGTGCAGCGGAAGCCGCGCGACGAACGCGTCAATCCGCAGCAGCTCGGCGACCGCTTCCGGCATGATGGCTGTCTGCATGTCTCTAACCTCCTCGTCCCACCGTCAGGCGCAGAGCCGCAGGCAGGACGGCACGACCTCGAAGCGTGCCTCGCTGACCAGGTAGACCTCGCCGTCGGTTTCCAGCGGAACGGGAAACGGCGCGCGCACCTCCAGGCGATCGGTGCGCCAGTGGTGGCTGCCACGCGTTCCCAGGAAACGGCCGCGGCACAGATGGCACAGGGCGCCCAGCATGCCCCGCACCCCGAGACCCTCGTAGAGGTTGACGTCGAACTGACCATCGTCGGGCGTGACCGGTGTGTCGTAGCGCAGGCACCCGGTGAAGTGCACGTTCTTGAGAATGCCGAGGTTGACCACTTCGTACGTCGTTTGGGACTGTGTCGAGCCGCTCAGCGAGATCGTGAGTGGTAGCGGCCGAAAGCGAACCAGTGCCTCGGCGATCGCGAGAGCGATGGCCGCGCTCACGCTTCTCCCCTTCGCCCATGCTAGCGCCCGATTGGGGTGATTGAAGACATAATTTCCCAACGCGGTCACGCCGAAGCTGGCATTGATCGCGAAGTAGCGGATGCGGGTCCTGCCCTCGGCATCGCGCAAGCTGACTTTACCGAGATCGACTGGGCGGGCGCCGTCGACGTCGATACGTAGAGGTAGGCCCTGGACACATCGGCGGCCTGCGATCGGCTTGTGAAAGTCGTTGCTGCTCCCCAAGCCGATCGCGCCGAGCGCCAACGGCTGACGCGGCCGATCGGTCTGCGGATCGATCAGCGCGTTAATCACGCCGTTCACCGTCCCGTCACCGCCCGCTGCAATGACGACCTCGTGCCCTCGCCGCCGGAAGCGGGAGAAGTCGTCGGGCGTCAGGCGACCGTTCAGCGATATGACTTCGAGCGACCGTCCTTCCGCCTCGACGCGGTGCTGTAGGCGGCACCAGCGTTTAGCGGCTCGACCGTGATTGGCCCGCGGGTTCAGCAAGACGATCATCGCGACCTACACCTGCGTTGGTTCGGGGCGTTGGCGTAGCGCCAGCTCGAACAGCGCGTAGTAGACGATTAGGGCTGGCCACAGCCGCTCCTGATTCGCGGCGACCACGGTCAAAGCGAAGAGGACGACGGCCCGGCATGCGAACAACGTCGGGATGTAGGCGCGCTGGGGATCCGGCTGCAGGTGCGCGCTGAGCTGGCCGGCGACGCCTGCCGCCACGGCGATGGCCAGGGCGATGGGCGACACGGCCCCTGGCGGCGGCCAGCCGATCACGAGCATGGCGCTGACGGTAGCGAGCAGCAGCACGGCGTCCGTCAGCAGGGCGTTGGCCTGCCAACCGAAGACGACCGGGAAGGTGCGGTAACCGGTTTGCCGGTCGGCTTCCAGGTCCTTGAGGTAGCCCACTAGCACGAAGTTCGCGTAGGAGAGGAACAGCACGGCGAGCGCTGCCAGGAAGCGCGGTTCGTCGAGGATCGCCTGCGGCGCTGTCGGGTCGAGTGCGATCCGCGCGATGAGCGCCAGCAGCGCGAAGACCCAGGCGTTCCACGGCGGACCGCCCCACCAGCGGCGCTTGAACCAGGTGTAGCTGGCGAGCCCGGCGACCCCGGCCAGGCCCAGGGCCAGCGCCACGCGGCTGAAGAGCCCGATGACGGCGGCGCAGGCGACCAGGAAGGCGACGCTGCAGACCGCGACAGCGCGCCTCGTGACCAGACCTTGCACCAGGGGGCGATAGGGTGAGGAGAGCGCATCCGTGTCGGTCTGGAAGCAGTCGGTCAGCGCCTGCCCGAACCCGTAGGTCAGGAAGAGGACGCCGCTGAGCACGAGGCCGCGCCAGCCGATTGGATCCTCAGCGAACGTGACGCCCGCGAGCCCGGCCGCGCCCGAGAGGAACAGCAGGTAGGGGCGCATGGTGCGGCCGTAGGCCCACCAGAAGCGGGGCCACCAGACCGGGTACGGAGCTATCCTGGCTGTGGTCCGGGGCATGAGCCCTCCTCCTTTCTCCACGGCCAGCTTAGCCTGGGCCGGTCAAGGCAGGGTCAAGCGGCAGGCGGGAACGGACGTTGCCTTTGCCGGTATTAAGGACACATAATCCAGCAACCGCATGTTGCGAAGATGAACGAGGAACCGTCACGCTTCGGTCTGTTTCTGGGCGAACTCAAGCGCCGCCACGTCTGGCGCGCCGCCATCGCCTACGCGGCGGTGGCGTTCGTCATCTTGCAGACCGGCGAGATCGTGCTGCCGGCCTTCGATGCGCCCGACTGGGCCCTGCGGCTC
>CANPVY010000317.1 GCA_947581845.1 uncultured bacterium
CTGCCGGTCCGCGACGGCTGCGTCAGGCGTCAGAACTTGCGCTCCAGCGGCCCGAAGTGGCGCTGCAGTGGTCCAAAGTGACGCTGCAGTGGTCCAAAGTGACGCTGCAGTGGCCCGAAACTGCTTCTCCGCTGCTGAGCGGCGGCCGCGGCCGCCGCTTCGGCACGCCTCAGGGCTGGCCAGCAGATGCGGGCGGCTTTGGCCAGGACGGACCTCCCGGGCTTGCGCGTGTAGACGAGCCGGTCAGCGTACTCCGCGCAGGGACCGAGCGGTGCAACACGGGTGTCGGGCGCCCGGGCGCTGCGCTCGGAGTCATCCTCATTGACCAAGACGCAGCCTCGTGGCAGCCGATCGCCGCGGATCAGTCCACTCGGCTCCTTGCGGACTCTGCAGATGCGGGCGTCCTGCTGGGCCAGAGCTGCCCTGCCGGGGATCGCCAGGATGGCGACAGCCAGCAACCCGGCCATCATGGTCTTCTTAGCGTTATGCGGATCCATGCACGCAAGCTAGCGTTTTCGAGCAAGCGCTACAAGGCAGAACGGGCCTGGCCGTTCGGAGGGGAAGCGCCCAGCCGTCGCGTCCTCAAGGAGAACGTTCGAGTGCAGCCACCAGCGAGTCGACGTCGGGTAGTCGGCCACTATAGCCCAGGTAGCGCGCCACGCGAGCGAGCGGCGGCCAGTCGTAGGGGTCAATGGTGTAGGCGACGCGGAGATTCCCCTCGCCGCCGCCACGTACGCCGATGATGCGCTGGAGTAGCGCCTGGCTCCTCAGGGCAGCCACGTCGTCTCGATAGAGCTGAAACAACTGGTCGTAGGTGAGCGCCGCATCGGCGTAGTGGCCGTTCCACGCGAGTCTATCGGCCAGAATGCGCAAGCCCTCCCGCTCGCTGACGTGGTCGATAAGCTGATGCGCTGAATCCAGTGCCGAACGAGCGCGAGTCCGCTGGCCTCCCAGCGCGTACGCCTCGGCGAGCGTGCGGTACGCCATCGCGAAGCTTGAGTCCTCGCGCGTGGCATCCCGTGCGGCCGCGATGGCCTCGGAGTAGCGACCTGCGAAGAGGTGCATGCGCGCCCGTGCGTACGCCTCGAGCGCCACTGACGAACTCGACAGGATGTGCGTTGCCGGCAGGCTCGCGGCGACCTCCGTCCCAGGCTCTCCGAGGCGACGGCGCACGGGTCGCGTCAAACCCAGCAGCGTCTCAAGGCCGCTCGCTTCGCCGGAGATCGCCGCTGCCACCCCATAGAGCTCTTCGCCGGCCGGGCTCAGCACCCGAATCGCGACGCTGTCCACACCCCCCACTCGACTGACGCGAGCGCTGATAACCGCCGCGTAGCCCTCGGCCTCGGCGAGTGCGAGGGCGTCGGCACCGGGCAGGCTTTCAGCACTACTGACCGTACCACGGCCTCGCGCGATGAGCGCCCGCTCTCGCGGGACTACGCTAAAGAAACGCGATTGCGTGAGTTCGGCTTCCAAGGCCACGGTCATCGCGGTCGCCGAGTAGTCCGCGCGCGCCTCATCGTCGATCTCAACATCGGCCACGACCGTCCACTGCCCCGGCTCGTCAAGCAACGGTCCCGAGAACAGCTGGCCGATCCTCGAGATCGATGTCTCGACGAAGGCGGGAGTTCTCAGTGTAACCTTGGGCAGCGAGACCCTCGGTAGCGACGGCGCCCGTACCTGCGGGAGCTCGCCCCTCAGTCCGATCCTTGCGACCAGATACGGTCCAAACGCGACCCCGAGCCCGACGACGGCCAACGCAACGGGCACATACCAGTGACGTCTGACCGCCTTCAGAGCTGAGCGCCGCTTGCGCTTCCGCTTACGCGGCTTGGCCAGCACTTCGAACGGCTTGGCCGGGGCTTCGACCCGCGCAGCCACTCGCTCGACCGGCCTGGGAGCGGGCTCCAGCGGCTTGGCCGGAGGCTCAACCGGTTCAGCCACGCGCTCCCAGGGCGCGGGCGTAGGCTCGATCCCACGGGCTGGCGGCTCGATCGGCTCGGTCAGCAGTTCCCGTCGCTCGACCGGCGGCTCCAGCGGCCCCACCGGGGGCTCCAGCTCAGGCGCCACGACTTTGCCGCGCGGCGCGACTTCAGGGGCGGCCGGCCCGGCCGGCGCATCGAGCAGTGCCGACTTGGATTCAAGCGGCTGGGTCAAGGCCTCCTGCAACTCCACTGCCGCGCGTTGGCGCCTTGTGCGGGCGCGCCCCGCCACTCCACCCAAACCACGCCCGGCGGCCTTGAACGGGCGGCGTAGCACTGCCAGTGAGCAGATCGCGCTCCAGATGAGGCGACCGGCACCTCGCAGGAACTGGCCCAGCGAAGCCGGCAGAACCGCCGCAGCGGCGACAGCTCGCTCAAGGCCGCTCGCCGCGTGCTCTCTCGCCGCGGCACGCCATGGCGCGGCCTCATCCCAGGCTTCGCGGAGCACGCGGCCCCACGGCTTTCGCACCGACGTGATCTCGTGGCGTACGCCCGCATACTTGTCGGTGGCCGCGGCTGCCGCCTCCCACAGGTCCGCGCCCTGCCGTCCCGATGGACGCGGTCCCGGCCTCGCGCCGGCAGCAGGTTGTGGCGCTGCCGGCTTCTCAGTCTCCGGCAGGAGGGAATCCTGCTCCGGTTCGGCAGGCCGCGCTGGCGGCGCTGCCGGGGCCTCGGGTACCTCTGCGACGGAGAGATCCAGCTGGTCACCGGTCGACATGTCCACGATTTCCTGCCAAGCCTGATCCTGCTCAGGTGACAGCGCCTCGTCAGTGCCGGCCGCTGGCGCGGAAGCGGACTCGCTAACCGGTGGTTCGGTGAACGGCTCGGATTCCTCCAGCGGAGGGGACGTGCCTGGCTGGAATCCGCTGACGATCTCCGGCTCCGCACCCGGCCTGGGCCGCTCTGGCGCCGCTGGAGGTTCACTGGGTCGCCGTGGCTGACGCGGCGCCCCGTGCGGCAGTGGCGGGGCAGTGGCAAACCTGGGCTCAGGCCTGGGCGGCGGAGCAACAGGCGTGGACGGGGGCCGCGGCGTCGGCTGGACCGCGCCGGCATCTGCCGCAGGCGGCGGAGCCTGCGCCGCGATCTCCTGCAGCTTCGGGTGCCGGGCCACCAGTTGCTGAACGGCCTCGGCGGGCTGCGCGATACCGCTCTGCCTGAGCCGGATAAGATATTCGCTGTAGACCCGGGCCGCTTCCTCTTCCGCGCCGGACTGCGCGTACGCACGCAAGAGGCCGACTACAGCCTCCGGACGCATGGGAGCCCGGGCGACCAAGATCTCCCACCACTGCGCGGCGACGTCCCAGTTGCCCCTGCGCTCCGACTCCTGGGCGGCCGTGAGGATCGCATGGCTCCACGCCCTGCGGAGGCGACCTCTCTCCTTCTGGGCCCACTCGTCGAATGCTGGGGCACCCGATTGGAATCCCTCCAGAAAATCGCCACTATAAAACGCCGCCACACACGTGGCATCGCCATCATCGATCGCGGAGTCGACTTCCCGTGTGTCGAGCCGCAGGCCACCCAATGCTTCGATCGTCTCCGCGGTGAGCCGAACGCTCACACCGGGTACGTTCTCACGCAGCCAGGCCACGGCCCGCTTCAGAGCGTCGAACTCCTTCCCCTCCTCCTGGCCGCGTCCGAGCAGATCGATCACCTCGGAGGGGTGCATGGGCCGCTGCTCGTGGAAGACATAGACCAGCAGCGCCAGGTGCTTGGCACCGAGCTTGGACGTCTCATCCGCGCCTTGACGCAGCAAGCGGAGGCCGCCAAGCGTATAGAGTTCGAGGTCCTTGCCACCCGTCCGGCCGACGGCCCTACCTCCGGGGCGCTTAACCGATCTTGACCTCGGGGTCATCATCGCCGAATACGCGTACTCGCTAGTGTATGCGGGGGAAATCTCGGACGCGGGAACCCCAACTGGGGGAGCGCAAATCACCTAAGTATAGGCAATTTCGAGCGATCCCGCTATCCGCCCAGCTCCGCCGGGCCAGGCCGACACTGCCGGATATCGCCCGCCCTCACCACCTGGCAGCTGCTGAGGAGGCCGCGTCCGGCGTTGACTTGGACGCCGACCTCGATGTTCCTACCAGGATCCGTGGCCTCAGTTCCGATTCTCGGCGATATCGGCGGCGGGCACGTCCGGGAAGAGCCGGGCTGGAGGGGATCTCATCCCTTATGAGCGCTTAGCTGATCACGTGACGACGGACCGCAGACGTCGCGCCGCCGCCTCCGCCTGCGCCAGCACTCGCAGTGCATTCTGCCCAAGGACCTTCAAGACATCCTGCTCCGCGTAGCCCCGGCGCAGCAGCTCCTCGGTGATCGCCGGGTACTTCGAGACATCCTCAAGGCCCTCCGGAACGGCGGAGCAGCCGTCGAAGTCGGAGCCGAGGCCGACGTGGTCGATCCCCGCCACTTGCACGATGTGGTCGATGTGGTCGACCAGGTCGCTCACGTTGCCCCGCGGGATCGCTTGCTCCGACCACCAAGCCTGCCAGGCCTCTTCGGCAGCTGCGTCATCGTCTCCGTGCCGTGCCCTCAGTTCTCGGTAGAAGGCCAACATCCGCCTGGCCACGTCCGCGGCCGCCGGTACTACGAAGCCAGAGAAGAAGTTGACCATCACGACACCACCGTTGTCCGGCAGCCGCTCTAGTATCTCGTCCGGCACATTCCGTGGGTGATCGTTGATGGCGAGGGCACCGCTGTGCGACGCGATGATCGGCGCCTCACTCACACGAAGCACCGCATCCATCGTCTCGACCGAGACGTGCGAGATATCCACGAGCATGCCCAATCGGTTCATCTCGCGGATGACGTCCTCCCCGAACCCGCTCAGCCCGCCATGCCGTGGCTCATCGGTCGCCGCGTCGGCCCACTCGGTCGCGTCGTTGTGAGTGAGCGTCAGGTAGCGGGCACCGAGCTCGAAGTAACTGCGCAGGACGGCGAGCGAGCCCTCGATGGTGTGGCCACCTTCGACCCCGACGAGCGCCGCGATCTTGCCGGACCGCGCGATGCGCTCGATGTCCGCGGCCGAGCGCGCCAGCTCCAGCTCCGCATAACGGGCCACCATCCGCTTGATCAGATCGATCTGCTCAAGGGCCTCACGGGCGGCGCCGCGCCCCTCGTACTCCGACGGCACGTAGGCAGCGAAGAAGAGGGCGTCCACGCCGCCCTCACGTAGCCTGGGGATGTCGGTGTGCCCCTCGTCATGGCGAGCTGCGAGATCGAAGCGCTCGAAGTCGGACGCAAACAGCGTTCGCAACCTCCAGGGCAGATCGTTGTGCCCATCCACCACCAGCGCCCGCCGGTGGATCGCCGCAGCTCGCTCCGCCTGCTCGGTCAACGCCGTACCCTCGTTCCGATCGGATGCCTCGCCACCGCCTTGCTGATGCCGAGCTCGTGGCTAACCGGCTTGCTGCCGGCGCACCAGCGCCGCCTGCAACAGCTCGTCCAGCTCATCCGGCTCATCTAGCGCCAGCTCGTAGGTGACCCGCACCAGCGGGCGGTTGATCTGGATCAGCCGTGCCAGGTCCACCGGCGTGCCCACCGCGATCACCTCGGCGTCGGAGCGCTGAATCGTCTCCGCCAGCTCATCGATCTGCTCCTCGCCGTAGCCCATCGCCGGCAACACCGGGCCCGTGCTGCGGTACTTTTCGAACGTCTCGATGATCGAGCCCACCGCGAAGGGGCGCGGATCCACCAGCTCCGCCGCGCCTTGCTCCTGCGCCGCCAGGCTGGCGGCGCCGAAACGCAGTTCGCCGTGGGTTAGACTGGGGCCGTCCTCTACGGCCAGTACGCGCCGGCCCTTGAGCAACTCCGGATGGTCCACGGTCAACGGCGAGCGCCCCCTGAAGACGCGCGCCTTGGGATTGGCCACAGCGATGTTGCGGCGCACCGTCTCGAAGCCCTCCGGCGTTGCTGAATTGCTCTTGTTGATGACCACCGCGTCGGCCATCCGCAGGTTGGCCTCGCCGGGGTGGTAGGTGAGCTCGTGGCCGGGCCGGTGGGGGTCGGCAACCACGATATGGAGGTCCGGCCGGAAGAAA
>CANPVY010000318.1 GCA_947581845.1 uncultured bacterium
GCTCTTCGTCTTCCGGCGCCTCTGGCCGCGGCTCTACCCACACCGCTGGGCGCTGGCCGGCGCGACGCTGTTCCTCATCCTGAGCGGCGGTATCGGCCTGGCCTTCCCGCTACTGGTCCGCCACCTGATGGACGCTGCCTTCGTGCAGCTGGACAGGGCCCTGTTGAACCGCATCGCACTCCTGCTGCTGGGGCTCTTCGGGGTTCAGGCCCTGTTCAACTTCTGCCAGGTCTACCTGCTGGGCGCGACGGGCGAGCGGGTGATTGCCGGTATCCGCCGGGACCTGTTTGCCCATCTGCTGACGTTGTCGCCTGACTTCTTCAGCGAGCGCACGACGGGAGAGCTGACCAGCCGGCTCACCTCGGACGTGGTCAGGCTACAGGGTGTGCTCAGCTATCAGATCTCGGAGCTGTTGCGGCAGCTCCTCTACTTGGTGGGCGCCTTGGTGCTCCTCACTCTCATGCACGGCCAGCTTACCATCACCACACTGGCAGTTGCCCCGGCGGTTGTCCTGCTGGGCGGGCTGTTCGGCCGGCGGCTGCGCCGCGTCAGCACGCTGGTTCAGGACAAGATTGCGCAGGCGAACACGGTCGCGGAGGAATCGATTGTCCAGATCCGTACCGTGCAGAGCTTCGTGCGCGAGCCCACTGAGGCCGGCCGTTACTCGGACGGCATCGACTCGGCACTGCGGGCGGCCATTCGGCGAGCGCTCACGCGGGGCGTGTTCTTCGGTGTGATCACCCTGGTCGTCTTCGGCGGAATCGCCGTGGTCCTCTGGCAAGGTGGCAGGTTGGTCCTGGCGGGGGAGATCACCGCCGGCCAGCTGGTCTCCTTCCTATTGTACGCCGTGATGGTGGCAGCAGCTATCACTTCGCTCGCCTCGCTGTGGGGCGGTTATCAGGAGGCGCAGGGGTCGGCTGAGCGGGTGTTCGAGCTGCTGGAGCAGCAGCCGACCGTAGCGGACCCGCAGCACCCGAGGCGGTTGGAGCCGGGCCGCGGTTGGACATTGCGCTTCCACGATGTCTGGTTCCGCTACGGGCCCGCACTGCCATGGGCGCTCAGCAGGATCGATCTGGAGATCCCGCCTGGTGAGGTGGTGGCGCTGGTCGGTCCGAGCGGCGCCGGCAAATCGACACTGGCCGGACTGGTCTCGCGTTTCTGGGATCCATCACGTGGCGAAATCACGCTTGATGGCATCAACCTGTCTGAACTGAAGCTCGCCGATCTCAGATCCGCCGTCGGGATCGTCCCGCAGGAGCCGATGCTGTTCGGGACGACCATCTACGAGAACATCGCCTACGGCCGCGACAGTGCGACGCGCGGGGAGATTGAGTCCGTGACCCGGGCCGCTCACGCAGCCGAGTTCGTAGAGCGCCTGCCCGAGGGCTACGAGTCACGGGTGGGTGAGCGAGGTGTGAAGCTGTCGGTGGGCCAGCGACAGCGCATCGCCATCGCGCGGGTGCTGCTCAAGGATCCGGAGATCCTCATCCTGGACGAGGCGACGAGCAGTCTCGACACTGAAAGCGAGCGGCTGGTCGAAGAGGCGTTCGAGGAGCTCATGCAGGGTCGCACTACACTGATCATCGCGCATCGTCTGAGCACCGTACAACGAGCCGATCGTGTGTTGGCGCTGGATCGCGGGCGGATCGTGGAGGTCGGTACGCATGCCGAGCTGCTGGCCCGGGAGGGTCTGTACGCGCGGCTCTATGCTCGGCAGTTTAGAGATGATCTTCTGTCCACAGAGCGGTTGAGTGGCTAGCCAGGCGGTCGGGGAGGGCGGGGCAACGGGGTCGCCTGCACGGCCGCAGCTGAGTCAACGAGATTTGGAACATGGTCGAGAACTCGAACGAACAGCAGAAGCAGAACCAGGAGCCTGAGGGCAGAGAACCCCGTCGTGGCGGGCCCGGCGGGCCGCTGGGCAGGCGCCCCGTCCTGCCGTTCGTCTACGTCATCATGGCGGTGCTGTTGCTATTCGGTCTGAACTACCTGCTATCCGATCAGACCAGCGGTGAGGAGATCAGCTACAGCGAGCTAAAAGCGAAGATCGCTGCCGGTCAGGTTCGGAAGCTGACGATCGGTGAGAACCGAATCGTCGCCGAACCGACGGAGACTGCGCAGGCGGAGGGTGCGCCCGAGACCTGGACCGCCATCAAGGTGGACGACCCTAGCCTGATCGAGCTGGCGGAGGAGCACGGGGTCGAGTACAAGGGCGCCATCTCGAACGGGCTGGGCTGGTTATTCAACCTGATCATCCCCTTCGGCTTGCTCTTGGTAATCTGGATATTCCTGCTGCGTCGGATGGGGGGACCAGCCCAGGGCGTGATGACCTTCGGTAAGTCACAGGCGAGACTGCAGGCCGAAGGTCATACCGGCGTCACCTTCACTGACGCGGCGGGCGTAGATGAGGCGAAAGAAGAGCTTCAGGAAGTCGTCGAGTTCCTGAAGACGCCCGAGAAGTTCGCCCGGCTGGGTGCGAAGATTCCCAAGGGTGTTCTGCTCGTCGGTCCCCCGGGGACCGGCAAGACATTGCTGGCGCGAGCGGTGGCGGGCGAGGCAAGGGTCCCCTTCTTCAACCTATCTGGATCCGAGTTCGTGGAGATGTTCGTGGGCGTAGGGGCGGCGCGTGTCCGCGATTTGTTCAGCCAGGCGAAGCAAAAGGCACCCTGCATCATCTTCATCGACGAGCTGGATGCGTTGGCTAAAGCGCGGGGGCTCGGTGGACCTGTCGGCGGCCACGACGAACGGGAGCAGACGCTCAACCAGCTGCTGGTGGAGATGGATGGATTCGACCCGCGGGTCGGCGTGATCATCATGGCCGCCACCAACCGGCCAGAGCTCCTCGATCCCGCTCTACTGAGGGCGGGCAGGTTTGATCGCCATGTGCTGGTGGACCGGCCGGACATGAAAGGGCGCCAGGCGATCCTCGAGGTGCATGCCCGCGGCGTCCGGCTGGCGCCCGACGTGGACTTGGAAGTCGTCGCGCGCCGTACGCCCGGCTTCGTGGGCGCTGACCTTGCCAACCTGCTCAACGAAGCCGCGCTGCTGGCGGCACGTCGGGGCGGTGACAGCGTGACGTTGGACGATATCGACCGGGCTACGGACCGCATCGTGGCAGGCCTCGAGAAGAAGAACCGGCTGATCAACGAGGACGAGAAGCGGATCGTCGCCTACCACGAGGCGGGCCACGCGCTGGTCGCCCAGTGCGTCGAGCATGCCGACCCGGTTCACAAAATCTCTATCATCCCCCGCGGCATCGGGGCGCTGGGCTACACCCAGCAGCTGCCGACTGAAGACCGCTACCTGCTCACGCGGGCCGAGCTGGTCGACCGTATCGCGGTGCTGTTGGGCGGTCGTGTGGCCGAGGAAATCGTCTTCGGCGAGATCTCCACGGGCGCCCAGAACGACCTGAGCCGCGTCACGGATATCGCGCGGAGCATGGTCATAGAGTACGGAATGAGCGAAGCGTTGGGTCCGCTCACTTACGAGAACCGCGCGCGCAACATGCTCGGCTTCCGTCAGCCGGCGGACTTCGAGCAGGCGCAGCACAGCGACGGGACGCGCCAGGAGATCGACCGAGAGGTGCGCCGCATCGTGGACAAGGCGCACGATCGCGTGCGCGACCTGTTGAACCGCGAGCGCAAGGCCCTCGATGCGGTGGCGGAGCGCCTGCTGGAGAAGGAGGTCATCGAAGGCGAAGAGCTCGTCGAGATCTTGGAGCAGCACGCGCCGAAGCGGGGGCGAAAGCAGCGCCGCGCGAAGGCTGGGACAGGGCGGTCGTGACGAAGCCGAACCTCTCCCCGAGATTCACTGGGTACCATGAAGATCACGGAGATCTTCTTCTCCATACAGGGTGAGTCGAGCTGGGCAGGAATGCCGTGCGTGTTCGTGCGTACCACGGGCTGCAACCTGCGCTGTGTCTGGTGTGATACGGACTACGCGTTCTATGGTGGCAAGGATATGCCAGTCGAGGAGATCATGCGTGAGGTCGAGCGCATCGGTCGGGGCTGCAAGCTGGTAGCGATCACCGGTGGCGAGCCGCTGCTCCAGAAGGACGTGCGGCCTCTCGCAGAGGCGTTGCTCGCGAGTGGGTACACTGTCCTCTGTGAGACGAGTGGCAGCCTCGACGTAGGTACTCTGCCGGCCGACGTCATCAAGATCGTGGACATTAAGTGCCCAGGTTCCGGCGAAGCGGATCGCAACCTCTGGAGCAACTTGGAGAAGCTGGGGCCGGCAGACGAGATCAAGTTCGTGATCCGGGATCGGGCGGACTACGAGTGGACGATGGGCGTGATCGCCGAGCGCGGGCTGGCTGGGCGAAGGCTGCTGTTCGCGCCTGTCTGGGGTGAGCTCGAGCTCAAGGCGCTGGCGGAGTGGATGTTGGAGGACAACGCGCCCGCACGGCTGCAGACGCAGCTTCACAAGCACATCTGGGGTCCGAGCACCTCCGGAGTATGAGATGCTGGTTGAGCTCTGCCGCAAGTATCACTTCGCCGCTGCGCACTACCTTCCCATGGCACCGGAGGGGCACAAGTGCCGTCGCCTCCACGGTCACTCCTACGAGATCGAGGTGGCGGTGCGCGGTGAGGTGGATCCGGAGAGGGGCTGGCTGACCGACTACGGCGATATCGACAAGCAAGTCAGGCCGGTCGTGGCCGAGCTCGACCACCGGACACTGAATGAGATAGCGGGACTGGAAAATCCCACCAGTGAGGTCCTCTGTGGCTGGCTCTGGGAGCGGCTGCAGGACAGGTTGCCGGGCCTGTTCCGGGTCTCGCTGGCGGAGACCTGCGCGGCCACCTGCCACTACTTCGGGCCCTGAGATGAGGGGTGGAACCCTGTCCAGCCTGAGCTCGTAGAGAGGGCATGAGCATCGCCGATCCTATACTCATCGCCAAGCTCGCCGGCGCAGTTCTGGCGTTCGCGCTCGGCATCTGGATTGGCCTGGGGACTCCTGGCGTTCGACGCTCATCAGGGGCACGGCCTTGGCATCCGAGCGACCGGCTGCGCGCAACCTGGATGAACCGCCTCTTCTTCCGCATGGACCGGCCGGCGCGGCGCTTCGGCAGCGGTCGGCTGATCGCGCCCGGCGATAAGGCAGCCGGCTCTGACGAGGAGAGTGGAGACGAGCAAGCGGAGGAAGCGCGGGACATCGTGCGGTTTCGGCGTACGGGCGAGCGCTGACTGACCACGCTGAGCGCTACGGATCCACCGCCCTCTCCGGCGCGTGGACGCGCAGCGTTCGCAGCCGGCCGAGCGCGCCCGCCAGTTCGAAGATGCGAAATTCCGCGTAGTCGCCCACCTGGCGTGAGTCGATCACGTCGAGACCCTCACGACGTATCTTCTCCGTGAGACGCTCCAGCGCTTCCCGCACGGTGCGTTTGCCATCGAGCCAGCGCCCCGTGGCGTGGACCATCGCTTGAGCGATGGCGCGCACCTGCGCCTCTTCAACGAGTTGCTCGAGTGCGCTCAACTCGAGCTCGTGAGTTCCAAAGAGTACGCGGGTCGGCGTCTGCACCTTGATCGAAGCAGCCTTCCTGCCCTTCTGTGGATCGATGCTGGCCGGATCCGGCACGCGCTGCTCGAGTGGCGACCAACTCCCGCCCTCTTGTGCGCGCTTGCTGCGATAGCGAGCCGCGATGTCTTTGGCACCGGCGGTGAGATCGGTCGGCAGGTATCGACGCATGCCGATGACCGTGTCGGCGACATCGAAGTAGTCGCCGGCGCCGCCTACGACCAGAAGCGTGGAAACGCCAAGCTCCTGGTGAAGCTGACGCGCGCGGTCGATGTAGGGTGTGATGGGCTCGTCTGCTTCGTCGACGAGTGCCTGCATGCGCGCGTCGCGGATCATGAAATTGGTGGCACTGGTGTCCTCGTCAATCAGCAAGCAGGTCGCGCCGACTTCGAGCGCTTCAGCTATCGCCGCCGCCTGGCTGGTGGAGCCGCTGGCGTTAGCGGTGGTGAAGTGGGCGGTGTCCTCGCCGCGCGGTAGGTCGGTGATGAAGTTTGAGATGTCTACCGAGGCGACGGAACGTCCATCCTCCGCGCGAATCTTCACGGCGCCCGGTACAGTGATGGCGAGTTCGCGGCCGTCGCCCTCGATGTGGTCGTAGATGCCCTTCTCGATGGCGCGAAGCAACGTGGACTTTCCGTGGTAGCCGCCGCCCACGATCAACGTGATTCCCCGTGGGATCCCCATGCCTGAGACCGGCCCACGGTTCGGAGCCGTGAGAGTGAGACTGAGTCCTTCCGGCGCCAGGAAGCTCACCGCTTCTGAGGCGGCAAGGGGACGATCATCGACGCCGCTGCGGCGGGGCAGGATCGCGCCATCCGGTATGAAGGCGACGAGCCCAAGCTCGGCGAGTTGCCGGCGCAGTGCCGCGGAATCCTCGGCCAGCAGGGTGTGCCGGCGCAGGCGTTCGAGCTCACGGGTTGCGGGCGCCAGCGTACCGCGTAGGGCTCCCGGAACGGCGGTGAGCAGCATCTCGATCGCCTGGCGGCCGAGCACGCGGCGGCCGCTGGCGGGCAGGCCGGCCGTGAAGCGGACGACGATCTGACCCTGCGCATCGATCTGCAAGCTGGTGCGCTCGAGGATCTGCTGGCCCGGCCTCAGGATGCGGACCATGCCGCTCTTGCCGCTCCCCCGCGGTCGACTGATGGGGCCGAGCTGGCGCCAGAGCTGCCGGTTGAGAAAGTCGGACGCCGCCGTTCGCCGGATCTCGGGATGTAAAAGCTCCTCGGGGAGCTGGGCCACGCGCGCGGGGAAGACTGCTCGCAGGCGGCTGGGGGAGGCGAAGGGATCGCCCTGCACGTAGTCGATGTGGAGCGTGAAATCGCCGAAGTCGTAGCTGCCGGCGATCTGCTTGTAGGCACCGTAGCTGCTCCGGTCGATCGTCGTAAGCAGGGACCGCAGCCGCTCCGCAGGCTTCATCGTATCTCGGCCAGCTCGCTTGCGTTATCCTTCAACAGCTCCGCATATTGGCGCGCGAAGAACTCAGGCTGACCCTACGTCGGATCGAAGGCGAACCAAGACCACTGATGGAAGAGATCCTGGCAGGGCCGTTAGGCCCTCTACTCATCTTTCTGCTGCGCATCTGCGACGTCTCCATCGCTACTCTGCGCTTGCTGAACGCGGTGCGGGGACGGAAGCTCGTCGCGGCCGGGCTCGGCTTCGTTGAGATACTCATCTGGATAGTGGTTGTCGGCACCGTCGTGCGCAATCTGGGTTCAACAACCCTCGTGATCAGCTATGCGGCGGGCTTCGCCGCAGGCACGTATGTGGGGATGACAATCGAGGAGAAACTGGCACTGGGGCTGGCGGAGGTTCGGGTGATCTCACGGGCGCTCGGCGTCGAGATCGCCGAGGCTCTGCGGGGCATCGGGTTCGGCGCCACCGAGATCGTTGGCCAGGGCCGGGAGGGCCGGGTCGAGATCGTGACGACGATCGTTCCGCGACGAGCGCTGCGGGAGGTCTATCGCGAGATCGAGCGCTGGGACCCGCAGGCCTTTGTGAGCGTGGAGGAACCGCGGTCGATCCAACGGGGTTGGCTGCTCAGTCGACGGCGTAAGTAATGGGTTGGTGGAGGATGACCGGCGCGCCACGCGCCTCGGGATCCATGAGGACGTTTGGCTGGGACGACGGCGGACGTCAGCGTCGCGTGCGTGGCATCCTCTTCTGGATACTCTGGGCCAACCTCTTACTGGTGGGCGTGAAGGTCGGAGTGGGATGGCTGATCGGGTCGCTGGCCGTGCTTGGCGACGCCGCTCACTCGGGAGTCGATGCCCTCAACAACATTATCGCTCTCACGGCCATCCATTTCGCGGCCGCCCCGCCCGATGAAGAGCACCCCTACGGACACGGGAAGTTCGAAACGCTGGGCGCGTTCGTCATCGCCGGCTTCCTGTCCATCACCTGCTTCGAGCTGCTCAAGGCGGCCGCTGTGCGACTGCTACAGGGAGCCGCACCTCCCCGTCCCGATCTAACGGCGGTCGTGCTGCTGGCTGGCACAATGATCGTGAACATCGGCATCGCCCACTACGAGCGCCGCCGCGGTGAAGAGCTGGGCAGCGAGCTGCTGTCCGCCGACGCCCGGCACACGCAGGCGGATGTGTGGGTCACGCTCTCGGTGCTTGTGGGGCTTGGACTGGTGCGCCTGGGGCTGGGAGCGGCGGACGCGATACTCGCCATCCTGGTGGCGGTTGTCGTAGCGCGCACGGGTCTGCAGATCCTTCAGAGCACTGTGCCCGTGC
>CANPVY010000319.1 GCA_947581845.1 uncultured bacterium
CCGCGCTGCCTTCTTCGTTCGCCCGCTCGATCGTGTACTCAGCGCGCCGGTGCCCCGGGAACTCCGGCAACCGCAAGTCGACTTCCCCGCCGGGAGCCACCTCCCGCGCGATGCCCAGGTGCCCGAGCAGATCAGGCCGGTTGGCCGTCACGTCAAGGACGAGCCGGTAGTCATCACAACCCAGAGCCTCGATCACGGGCTGGCCCGGTGTGAAGTCGCCTCTGAGCTGCATGATGCCTGCAGCATCGCGCCCGACGCCCAGCTCACGCTCCGAGCAAAGCATCCCTTCGCTGTATTCGCCGCGCAGCTTCACACGCTTGACCGCCTGCCCGTCCGGCAACGCCTGGCCCGCGCCGACGAACGGATAGAAGCCGCCCTCAACCACGACCGGTGCACCGGTCACCACCTGCACGGGCTCACCCTGGCCGATATCGACCTGGCAGATGACCAACCGATCGGCCTGCGGGTGCTTGGCGATGCTCATCACGCGTCCGACAACCAGCTCCGTCAGGCCTTCGCCGAGCCAGATCACCTCATCCACGGGAACGGCGGTGTAGGTGATCCGTTCCGCGAGTGCCGCAGCGGGTTCGTCGATCGTTGGCGCCAGCTCCTTCAGCCAGCGGTAGGAAACGTTCATAGCTCAGCCGGCCTCGATCGCGATGGCGCCCGATCAGGCGCGCGCAAACTGTGCCAGGAAGCGGATGTCACTCTCGTAGAGCAGCCGGATGTCGGGAATACGATAGCGTTGCATGGCAATACGACCGACGCCCATCCCGAAGGCGAAGCCGGTGTAGCGTTCCGAGTCGTATCCGACATTGTCGAACACCGCAGGATGCACCATACCCGCACCCATGATCTCGATCCAGCCCGTGCCCTTGCAGGCCGAGCACCCCGTGCCGTGACAGATCGTGCAGGAGACATCTACCTCCGCCGAGGGCTCGGTGAACGGGAAGAAAGAGGGGCGGAACCGCGTGACCACATCCGCACCGAAGAACCTGTGCACGAAGTATTCGATGCTCGCTTTGAAGTCGACGAAGCTGATCCCCTCATCAACCGCCAGGCCCTCGAGCTGCTCGAAGGCAGGCGCATGCGAAGCATCGAACGGATCGCGCCGAAAGACGACGCCCGGTACGACAACCCTCACCGGCGGCGGCCACTGTTCCATCACCCGCGCCTGGACCGGTGACGTGTGGGTGCGCAGCACGATGTCGCGATCAAGGTAGAACGTGTCCTGCTCGTCCGCCGCCGGATGATCGAGCGGTGTGTTGAGCGCCATGAAGTTGTACCAGGTGGTCTCCGCCTCGGGTCCGCGGGCGCGCAGGAAACCGAGCTCCTTGAAGATCTCGCAGATCTCGTCAGTGACCAGCGTGCACGGGTGCCGTGCGCCGCGCCAGCGCTCTCTGCCCGGGAGCGTAGCGTCAATCTCGACCGCGGCTGCGGCCACGCCTGCCGCCAGGTCAGCGGCCCGTGCCTCCAGCAGTTCCAGCAACCCCCTCTTGACGCGATTCGCCTCCGCGCCCGCCGGGCGCCGCTGCTCGTGTGGCAGCTCGCCGATGCCGCGCAACAGCTGGGTCAGGCGCGCCTTGCGGCCCAGGTACTCCACACGCACCCGCTCGAGCTCGTCCGGGTCAGCGGCCGTGCGGATGGCGGCCGAGCCTGTCTCCTCGAGCTCGCGAAGGGTGGCGAGGTAATCGTCCATCGCGGACACGCCGTGCTACCTCGCGAGGGCTTGCTTCGCCACAGCCACGAGGTTCGCGAAGGCCGCGGGATCCCGCACGGCCAGGTCGGCCAGAGTCTTGCGGTTGAGTTCGACGCCAGCGTTACGCAGGCCGTTCATGAAATGAGAATAGGACAGGTCGTGCTGGCGCGCCGCCGCGTTAATACGGGTAATCCAGAGCCGCCGGAACTCCCGCTTGCGGCGACGCCGGTCGCGATAGCTATAGCTCCAACCTCTCTCCACAGCGTTTCTGGCCGCGCGGTACAGCTTCGACCGCCCGCCGCGGTAGCCCTTCGCCGCCTCGCTGACCTTCTTCTTTCTCTTGTGCCGTGCGACCCGGTTCCTCACCCGAGACATCTATGGACTCCTTTCTATCGGTCATGACCGTCGCAGCGTGCGGCGCGACGCTCTGGGGCGGTCACTGGCCGAGCAACCGCCTCATACGCTTCTGATCGCTCGGCGCGACGAGCGTCGGTTTGCGTAGACGCCGCTTACGCTTGCGCGTCTTTTTCGCCAGTATGTGGCTCTTATACGCCCGGCGGCGCTTCAGCTTGCCGCTGGCCGTCTTGCGGAACCGCTTGGCCGCGGCCCGGTGCGTCTTCATCTTCGGCATCGCTAGCTCTTCTCTCTCGACCTCACGACACTCAGTTACGTTTCGGTGCCAGAACCATCGTCATGTTCCGGCCTTCGACCCGAGCCTCTTCCTCCACCTGCCCCACATCTGCGACTAGCTCGATGAAGTGCCGCAGCACTTCCTCGCCCAACTCAGGGTGCGTCATCTCGCGGCCGCGAAAGCGCATGGTCAGTTTCACTTTGTTCCCTTCCCCCAGGAAGCGCCGGGCGTGACCCGCTTTGAAAGCGAGATCATGCTCCTCGATCTTCGGCCGCAGCTTGATCTCCTTGACCTTGACCTGATGCTGCTTCTTCTTCGATTCCCGCGCCTTGCGCGCCTGCTCGTACTTGTACTTCCCGTAGTCCATGATCCGGACCACAGGCGGGCGGGCCATCGGCGCGACTTCTACCAGATCGAGGCCCCGCTCCTCGGCGATGGCACGCGCCTGCTCGATTGCGACGATCCCCACTTGCTCGCCGTTGACATCGACCAACCGGACCGGACTGATCCGGATCTGGTTGTTCACGCGGGGTTCACTCTTCTCGATAACCGTTCTCCCTTCTCTCGCGGTTCCCGCACCGGGCAATAAAAAAAACGATGGACCAAGCCGGTGGCCGCCCTGCCGACCGGACCTCCTGCTCGGCCGGCAGGTGCTACCCGCTTGACCCGGCGGCGCCGCACACCAAGGTGCAGGCCGAAAGGTGGGCGGCGTCCATCAAACCGCCACTTCCCTCATTGTCCGCCAATACTCGCGGAAATCCTCCTGGATGTCAACGGCCCTCTGCGCGTTACCCCAGCGTCCTCGAGCGATCCTCCTCGACCACCTGCTCGATGAACTCCGACGCGGCCATCACGACCTGCTTCTCCTCCGCGCCGCGGCGGCGAACGGCCACGCTGCCCGACTCGGCTTCGCGCTTGCCGATCACGGCCAGGTAGGGGATCTTCTGCAGCTCGCCGTCACGAATCCGGTACGATAGCGTCTCGGCCCGGTCGTCCAGCTCGGCTCGCAGGCCCGCCGCCCGAGCCGACTCGAGCACCTGCCGCGCGGCGTCGTCCAGCTCCTCGGAAACCGGTAGCACGCGCACCTGAACGGGCGCCAGCCACACGGGGAACGCCCCGGCGAAGTGCTCGATCAGGCCGCCGATGAAACGCTCCAACGTACCGTAGATGGCGCGGTGGA
>CANPVY010000320.1 GCA_947581845.1 uncultured bacterium
CCGCGAGGGTCGAGGAGGCCGTCGATGTGGTCCACCCGTAGCCCATCCACTAAACCCTCCCGGATCCACTCGAGGATGCGGGCGTGCGTCGCGCTGAAGACGGCGGGGTCCTCCATGCGGAGCGCGATCAGGTGGCTGATCGTGAAGAAGCGTCGGTAGTTGATCTCCCGGGCGGCACGCCGCCAGTAGGCGAGCCGGTAGGCCTGGGCGGCCAGCAGTCTGCGCAGGTGCCTGGCACTGCCCGGGTCGGGAGGCGCGCAGGCGGCCAAGACCGACTCGACATACGCGCGAATCGCGGCGGATGTCCCGTGCAGAGCGTTCAGCTTCGCCAGCGCTTCTGCGGCTTCAGCCTGACGCTCGGTTCTGGCCCCGGGTGCCCGGCTGGAGCGGGGTGGCAGCGAGCGCAGCGCGGCGATGACGGCCTCCAGTTCGCGCACCTCCGCCGGTGTTGCGCCGCTTGGCCCGAGGGTGGGCAGCTGGATCTCGAGGATGAGGGGGACGCTGCCGGGGTCGATGGGGAAGCTCTGCTCGAAATACTCGATGCGGAAGTCGCCCTCACGATAGACGAGCCGCAGCTCGCCCCGCGCGATGACGCGCGCCAACCGATCGCCCAGCACGGGGAGGAAGATTCGGTAGGGTCGCCGCGCATTTGGCGGCCCCCAGTCGATGTCGAACCAGTCGGCGAACCGCGAGGATGGCCCATGAGTGAGCACATCTTCCCAGAAGCGGTTCTCGCTGCCGGTCGCCATGTGGTTCGGCACGATGTCGAGCAGCACGCCCATGCGCTGGCTGCGCAGCGTGTTGACGAGCTGCTTCAAATCGGACTCGCTTCCCAGCTCCGGGTTGAGCGAGGTGGGGTCGACGATGTCGTATCCGTGCCTGCTGCCGGCCCGCGCGCGCAGGATCGGTGACAGGTAGACATGCGTGACGCCGAGCTGGGCGAGGTAGGGGATGAGACTGCGCAGATCGGTCAGCCGGAAGCCCGCGTGGAGCTGGACGCGATAAGTGGCGAGCAGGGTCTCCACGGCTTCGCGATCCCGCCTAGCGTGAGGTGCGCCGGTTCGCGATCCCGACGAGCGCGGTCGCCACGCCGGGATCCTGCCGGAAGTCCGCCAGCGTCATGCTCAGCCGGCGTGACCAGTTCGGATAGCGGTCGAGTCCCACGCCTGGGATGTTCAGCGGATCGAGCTCACCGGCTAGGTCGTCGAGCCAGATGCCGAGGAGCGGCGCGCGGGTACGGGCGAGGAAGGCGTGCACCGCAGCGCAGAGCTCGGCGTAGGATGCGGGTGCTTTCGTGCTGGGCAGACAGCCCTCGGCAACCAGGCGGCGAAGCAGCGCTTGCCGCTCTCTCGCCCGCTGCTCGCGAGCTTCCGCGAGCCGCTGGTCGCTTTCGATGATGCCGATCCGCCTCGCCAGCTCCAGGTCGTGACCTTCCCAAACGGCCGCCAGCGGCGGGTGGTCGTGGGTGTTCACCGTGACGAGCGCTCGCTTCGAGTACCGGCGCGAAGGATGGAAGTTGCCGTGCCGGTCACGCTCGAAGTAGAGCACGCGTGACGAGAGGATCCCCCAGCGGGCGAGCAGCGCGGGGAACCCGCGGGGCACGGTGCCGAGGTCCTCGCCGATGATGAGGGCCCGCTGACGATGACTCTCGAGTGCGAGGATCCCCAGCAGGTCCTGGGCAGGGTAGCGGACATAGGCACCCTCTGTGGCGGGTTGCCCGGCAGGCACCCAGTACTGGCGGAAGAGGCCCATGACGTGGTCGATGCGCAGGGCGCCCATATGCGCGAGGTTGTTGCGGAGGAGCAAAGCCCAGTAGCGATAGCCGTCCCGCCGCAGCTGGTCGGGGTCTAGCGGAGGAAGCCCCCAGTCCTGGCCGACGGCGGAGTAGTCATCTGGTGGCGCGCCCAGGTGCGCGCCGTCCAGGAAGAGGTTCGGGAACGCCCAGGGGTCGCAGCCGTTGGGTGCCGTGCCGATGGCGAGGTCGCCGTAGATGCCGATGGGCAGAGTCGCCTCAGCCCGCTGCGCGGCGGCGGCCAGCTGCCGGTCCAGCTCGAACTGCAGGTAACAGTGTAGGTCAACGACCTCGAGATGTTCACGGCGGAACGCAGCCACCGCTTTCGAGCGTGGATGTCGGTAGTCTGCTGGCCAGTCATGCGGTTCGCGCCGACCCTGCGCGCCGAAGTGGGCTTCGAGAGCGCAGAAGGTCGCGAAGTCGATGAGCGCATCGCCCTTATCAGCACGGAACCGAGCGTAGTCACGCCCGCGCTGGCCGTCGCGATCGCGGTGCTGCGCGGCGAACGTTCGGTGGAGAGCGTCCAGTACCGGACGCTTGAGCGCCATGACTCGCTCGTAGTCTACGCGAGCAGCGGCTTGCAGTTCGGCGAGGACCTTGCCGTAGCGCTCGGACTCGACGAGCCGGCGAGCCTCGGGCGAGTCGGCCAGTTCCGGCACGGCCGTGACATCCAGGTAGAAGATGTTGCGGAACAGCCGGCTCACCGGGCTGTAGGGACTGATATCGCCGCCGCTGTTGCGCAGCGCGTGCAGGGGATTGATGCCGACGAACGCGGATCCAATGGTGCCTGCCCAGTCGATGAGTTCTCCCAGGTCGCTGAGGTCGCCGGCCCCCCAATCGCGCTCGCCGCGAATCGCATAGAGGTGGGTCCAGAGGCCGAACAGCCGCCGGTCACCGATCAGTTCCTTCGTCGTCAGGCATGAGCGCGGGCAGACGATCCACCAACTCTCGGCATGGCGCTCTTCGCCGCCGCCAGCGCGCAGCCTGAGCTGAATGCGATGGTAACCGGTCTCGAGACCGGCCGGGAGGCGGAGGGTGACGGTGTGGGTGGCCGACCCTCGCTCCAGTCTACCCTCTAAGAGATGTGTATGCCCGTTCTCCTCTCGGAGCTCGAGCTGGTATTCGATTCGCGCACGCGAGGCATCCGTGGGGACGCGAACCTGCAGGCGTGCGCTCCGACGGTCTCGCTCACGTCGAACGTAGACGGGCTCGATCAACCGCTCGGCATCGCCTTGCTCCAGCTCCGCGAGCGTACGGGCCGCTGCGGTCCCGCTGGAGGCGTCGATGCCCATGGCGGCGAGCAGCGCGACGCGCGTGTCATCGGAGGTCAGCCGACGCTGGCCGAAGATGTCTACGTACTCGGGCAGGATGGCTGCCCGTCCTGCCAGGGCCAGGAGTGTCGACGTTTTGGCCACAGCTAGCGATCGGGTGCCAGCACCAGGCCGCCCAGAGGTGGCAGCGTCAGGCGCAACGACTGGGGCTGCCCGTGGTAGGCGACTGCCTCGGTCTCGAGGGCTCCAGGCATGTAGTAGTCGCTGCCGCC
>CANPVY010000321.1 GCA_947581845.1 uncultured bacterium
GAGGGCCTTCGCTTACGCTTGTTCCCGTCGCAAGCCCGCGATCCTTGACCAGCCGCTTCAGGGGCCTTAGCATGGGCGCAGGTGACCTGTTGCGAGGTTGCGACGTGGTCGCCCTTGGAGGAGGAGGGGAGCATGGCGCGGCGAACGGGAAAGGGCGAGCCGCGGAGGACCAACAGGTCGGCGGCCGAGCCCGAGGAGGTCCTGCGGGCGAAGTACCTGGACTACTGCTCCGCTCGAGTCTGCGATGTCTTCATGGAACTCGAAGAGGAGCGGGTGTTCGAGCTCGCTAGGGCGGCGGAGCAGAGGGTGGGTGCTCAGCAGGGTGCCTTGAACCTGAGGCAGGTCGTAACGCTGCTGGTCGAGCAGTTGATGGGCGATCTTGCCCTCCCCGACTTCGAGTCCTGGGCCGAGGACTACGAGCGTAACCCCGAGGAGTACGACCCCTACCTGTTGGGGCTCTGGAAGAGCAGCGTGGAGTCACCTGCCACCTCGTCCTGATTCCAGGTTCTTCCGTATGTGGGCCGCGGGCCTCCGTGCGGCGTAATTGTATATACGACAACCGGTTGGACGGTGTGTCCAGGCCCGCAGCCGCAGCCGCTTGCAGAGAGGACACGGCGTTCGCCGAGCTGGAACGCTCGCCGTGGGGTGTCCCTCGATGGGTGGAGGCACACCCCGAGGCGGGCATCGCCTGGAGGGCATCATGCGTCAGTGTGGGAGGGTTTTGCCGATTCTGTTAGGCCTGCTGCTGGCGGTGCCCGCTGGCTTGCTGGCGCAACAGGACGAGGCCGGCTGCCAGGATCACCCGCTGTTCACCCGGATGGCCGGCTTCTATATCGTGGACTGCGACCAGCGGGAGTTCGACCAGTACGAGTTCTATGACGCCGAGGGGTACGAGTTTCTCGTTGAGGGGCGAAAGACGGCCATCTCCTACGAGATCAAGGAGGGAGCCCGGCCGCCCAGCGAGCTGGAGGTCCTGCGCAACTATGCCAACGCGGTCGAGGCGGCCGGAGGGCAGATCGTCTCCCGTGATGACTACAACGTGTACCTGGAACTCGTCCGGGGGGACGCACGTGCGTGGATTCACGTCCACTGCTTCAGCGGCGGCGAGTCCTACGATCTTACCGTTGTCGAAGAGGCGGCCATGACCCAGCAGGTCAGGGCGAATGCCGCGACCATGGGTGCGGATATCGAGCGTACTGGCAAAGTCGCGGTATACGGCATCTTCTTCGACACGGATCAGGCGGTGATCAAGCCGGAGTCGGAGCCGACGCTGCAAGAGATCGCGCAGCTGCTCGAGGAGAATCCAGACCTGCAGCTATTCGTGGTAGGGCATACCGACGCCACGGGCGGTTTCGAGCACAACATGGAGCTCTCCCAGGAGCGGGCGGCGGCGGTGGTGGAAGCTTTGGCGAGTCGCTACGGCATCGAGCGGGGTCGTCTGGAGGCTCACGGGGTAGGGCCTCTGGCCCCGGTGGCCAGCAACGCCAGCGAGGACGGCCGGGCCAAGAACCGCCGGGTCGAGCTCGTGGCGCGCTAGCCGGCTAGCGGTATTGCAGCGGGAGTGCAAGAGTTGAGGACGCAGGTCGACGACATACGGGTCGGCGGGTGGACTGTAGAGGGTCTGCTGGCGCGGGGGCGGATTGAGGGCGCTGGCCCTTCTAACGCCGCCAACGAATGCGGCGGTCGCTGTTGCCGTCACGGTGTTTATGTGTCGCTGCCGGAGCGCGACCGCATCCTGGCGTATGCCGACCGCATACAGAGCGCGCTTGACGAGAGTCAGACCCCGGATACCAGCCTGTGGTTCGAGAGCGAGATCGAGAGAGACGAGGACTACCCGGGCGGCCTCTGCATCGGCACGGCGGTCTACAATGGCAAGTGTGCGTTTCTGAACCGCGACGGACTTTGCACTCTGCAGCTGATCGAGCCCGATCTCGATCTGGCGGAGGGCGAGAGGCTCAAGCCGTTCTACTGCCGCCTGTTTCCGCTGGTGACATCGTTGGACCGAGTGGAGTTCGATGATCTGTGCGACGGAGTCTGCCCCTGCTGCACGTTGGCCTTTGACGGCCCGACGCCCGCTATCGACGCCTACGCTGCCGAGTTCAAGCAGATCCTGGGGGAAGAGGGCTACGAGCAGCTTCGCCGTACGATCGGGGAGCCGGCTGGCGGCAGCGACGGCGGCCGGAGGGTTGCGCGCTAGGCCGCCGGCACGACCTGCACACCTACTTTTCTAAGCCTGGGTCCGTCAAACTCTGCCAGGAAAACCGCTTGCCAGGTACCGAGCGCGACGTCACCGTTGCTGACGAGCAAAGTCGCCCCCGGGTTCATCAGGCTGGTCTTGACGTGCGAATCCGAATTCCCCTCCGCATGCTGGTATGATGCGTCGTCTCTCGGCACAAGGTCGCCGAGCTTCCAGGCGATGTCGCGTGCCACATCCGGGTCGGCCCCCTCATTCACGGTAAGGCCGCAGGTCGTGTGAAAGGACCACAGGTGGGCCACGCCGTCGCGGACGCCCGTATTGCGGATGGCCTCGCGCACCTGCGCGGTGATGTCGACCAGCTCTGTCCTACGAGAAGTGCGGATCTGAAGGGTCTGCATTGTTCGTTTCCGTCCGCTCTGAGCCCGCGGCGCCAGCCTGGCCCGACTCGCTTGGGTCCAGGCCCTCGTCTGCCGGGGGCCTGACGGAGACCTCCGCTTCCTTGGTGATCTCGGGTGGGGGCGCGAGTCTCGGCGGTTTGCTGACCGGGGCGGGCCGCTCTTCCATCTCCCGACTGGCCTGGGCGATCTCTGATTTGACCTCGTTGAGTGCTTTCTGGAACTCCCGCAGACTCTTGCCGATGGCCTGGGCGATGCCGGGCAACCGGCGCGGCCCGAAGAAGATGAGTGCAATGGCCAGGATGACCAGGAACTCCGTCCAGCCGATGTTGCCGATTCCCATCCTACTGCGCGCCTGACTGTTGAGTGCATGCCGGGGCTACAGACTCAATATACAGCCGCTCGAGCTCGGGAGGGACAGCGGGCCCCAAGCTGGCTCAGCCGTCGCGGGGCGGCGCTGGCCAACGCGTCTGGCTTGGCCGTGCCTGGCGGCTCGGACTCCGGGGTCGCGATCAGGTCGGCTGGGGCGTGCTGGCCAACTCTAAGGGATCCGCACCCAGGGCCTTCAGAACCTCGCGTCCGTAGAACATCGCGATGTACTTGGCCTGGATGGGCGTCACCTTGCGGACCGCCCAGACCAGCTCCACGTGGTTCGGCTCGCGGGCCGTGCACAGCGGCTTCATGTGGGCTTCCTTGGGCGTCAGGTTCCCCTTCTTGTGATTACAGCGCGTGCAGGCGGTTATGACGTTGTCCCAGGTGTTATCTCCACCGCGACACAGCGGCAGCAGGTGGTCCCGTGTGAGGAACTCACGGTGACCGAGCTCGCGACGGTGCCGGCCGCAGTACTGGCAGGTGTAATGATCGCGCGCGAAGAGGAACGTGTTGGTGACATGCCGGCGGAAACGGCGCGGCACGTGCACGTACCTGACCAGGCGGATGACGACGGGCGCAGGGATAACCAGACGCTCCGAGCGGAAGGAGCGCGATCTATCGACCTCGAGGGCCTCGGCCTTGTGATCGATGACTAGCCGCAGTGCCCGTTGGACGGGCACGATCGTCAGCGGCTCGTAGGACGCGTTCAGCGTCAGGCATCCCATAGCGGCAATTCACCCTGGTGTACGCACTGAGATGCGTGATTCTTGAGGCGACGGGGACGGTTGTCAAGGACTCACTTGGGACGACCGGCCGGGGACAGGGCAGCCCGTGGATCACGGGCCTGCCCTCTCTTACACACCTGTCCGGGCCGAAGGTGCCGGCGCGGCTGCGGCCCCGGGCAGGCTCGGTGCCGGCGGATCTAGAGCAAGCTGATGGGGTCGCGGTCGATCTCCAGGCGCACGTCCCCGGGCGCGGGGAAGCGGGTGGCGAAGTAGCGAAGCACCTGGCCGAGCGCATTCTGCTGCCCAGCCTTCAGCACCAGGTGCCAGCGCCAGCGTCGGCGGATCCGATCGATGGGGCAGGGCGCCGGGCCGATCAACTCGATCCCCTCGATATTCTGGGCCTTGAAGAGGCCGTCCAGCCAACCGAGCGCCGCTTCTGCCCCTTGCTGAACCGCGAGCTCGTTTGGCCCCGAGAACACCAGGTTGGCGAGGCGGGTGTGTGGAGGGTAAGCGGGCTCGGCGCGCTCGTTGAGCTCCCGGGCTGCGAAGCCTTCGTAGTCGTGCGTGATGGCGAAACCGATCGCGTAGTGTCCGGGCAGCGAGGTCTGAATGATGACTTCGCCGCCTACCGGGCCGCGGCCGGCCCGGCCCGCCACCTGGGTGAGCAGATGGAAAGTCCGTTCGCTGGCTCGGAAATCGGGCAGGTTCAGGCCGACGTCGGCGTTGATCACGCCCACCAGCGTGACGTCGGGGAAGTCGAGGCCCTTGGCGATCATCTGGGTGCCGAGCAGGATATCCACCTCGCGACGCTCGACGCGGCCCAGGATCTCGTGGTGCGACCACTTAGCGCTGGTCGTATCCAAATCCATCCGCGCGATCCGGGCAGCGGCGAACAGCTCGCCCAGCAGGCGCTCCACGTGCTCCGTGCCGACGCCCCGATGGCTCAAGTTGCCGGAACCGCATTCCGGACAGGCGTCGGGCACAGGCTCCTGGTGGTTGCAGTAGTGACAGACGAGACGCGGCGGTCGCCGGTGGCGGGTC
>CANPVY010000322.1 GCA_947581845.1 uncultured bacterium
GTAACCCGGCCGGTGAACACCGTGTCCGGATACGCATCGATCTCCACGTCCGCGCTGTCGCCGAGCTCGATCATGGGAATGTCGGTCTCGTCGACCTCGACGACGGCTTCCATCTCGGCCAGATCGGCGACGGTCAGCAGCACCGTCCCGGGATTGTTCATGGTGCCGACGATCGCCGTCTCGCCCTGCTCCACGTTCAGCCGCGTCACGCGACCGCTCATCGGCGCCTGGATCACGGTCTTGGCCAGCAGGTCACGCGCCTCCCTCAGATTGGCGCGCGCCTGCGCGACGGAGTGTTCGGCGGCCTCGAAGAGCGCCTGCTGTACGTCGAAGTTCGTCTCGGCGGCCTCGAGTTCCTCGTCCGAGATCAGCTCCGGGCTCTGCTCGCGGATGCGGCGCGTGCGGTTCAGTGTCCTCTGGGCCTGATCCCGGTTTGCCCGTGCCTGAGCCGCGTTCGCCTGAGTCGAGCTCAGCGCCGCCTCGGCCCGCTGCACGGCCGCCTGGAAGGTGGTCGGATCGATGATCAGCAGCGTGTCGTTCATGCTTACCAGATCGCCTTCCTCGACCCGCAGATCGACGATGCGGCCCGACACATCGGCCTGGATGTCCACGCTGCGATGTGGACGTATGCGGCCACTGGCCGTCACCAGCGACACCAGGTCGCGTCGCTGCACCTCCTCGGTGCGCACCTCGGTCCCGCCACGACGGCCCTGGCGTAGCGCCAGCGTGACGAAGACCAGGATCACGACGACGACAACGGTTCCGATAAGGATCTTTCGTCTATTCACTCTCTATCTCCCAAGTCACGTCCCGGCCTAGTTAGCGCCCGCGAACTCGAGCGAGCGGCCCACCGCCGCCTCCAAGGCAGTCAGCGACTGGTGGAATCCAAACACAGCTTCAATCTGATCGACCTCGGCCTGGGCGGCCAGCGTCTGGGAATCCAGCAGCTCTAGGAAGGTGCCGGCGCCCAATTGGTAGCGCTCGCGGGCCAGCCGCAGCTCCTCGCGTGCCGTCTGCGTGTTCTCCTCCTGCAGCTGCACGGTCTGATAGGCCGTCTCGAGGTTATGGACCGCCTCGGTGACGTCGGCGCGGATCTGCAGCTCGAGCGCCCGAGTCTGATGGTCCAGATCGTTGCGAAGCGCGGTCGCCTGCTCGACCTGGAGCTGCCGGCTGAAGCCGTTGAAGATCGGCAGCGAGAAGCCAGCGCTCAGGGTCAGCGGCTGATTCGCGAAGTCGAACGGGAAGACGTCATTCGCGCTCCTGATCCGGTTATCGATCGCGACCGAGTCCACGGCTGGATAGCCGGAGCAGTTGCTGAACTCCGCCGGTACTTCCAGGCCCGAGGCGACATAGAGCTCGTTGAACGTGTTGCAGACCCAGACCGCATCGTCGCGGGTTGCCCGAGCACTCGTCACCGCCTGCCAGATGCTCGCGTTCGGATCCGTCTCCTCGCGTGTGAAGCCGCTCCAGCCGGCCCGCAGCGAGAGGGTGGGGAGATAGGCGGCCTTGGCGACCTTCACGCTGGAGTTCGCCGCGTCCCGGTCGGCACGCACGGCGACCAGGCTCGGGTGCCGGCCCATCGCCTCACTGACCAGGCTTTCCAGGTCGAGCTGCGGCGCGAAGACCTGGAACTCGCTCACCAGCTCGACCTGGTCGGGCGGCATCTGGACGCCCAACGCCTGGATCAGACGGAGCTTCGCCACGCGCGCTGCGTTGTGGGCCTGTACCCTAGCGACCTCCGCCTGGCCCCGGGCTAGGTCGGCCTGCATCGTCTCCAGGCGGGTGCCAGCCCCCACCTGCTCGCGCGCCTCGGCCAGCCGCAGGTACTCCTCGGTGCGGCGCAGCTCACGCTCCGCCTGCTCCGCCCGCGCCTCTAGCCGCAGGACCTCGAGGTAGGCACTGGTGACCTGGCTGTGGAGCACCAGCTCGGCGTCGTCGATGCGACGCTCGACCGCACGACGCTCCGCCCGGCGCTGACCCGGCTGGAAGAGGGTCGCGCCGTTCAGTATGTAGGAAAGCGAGAAGTTGTACTGCGAGAGCCGGACCGCTGGCTGTGCGAAAGCCGCGGCGCCCAGGCGCTCCTGCCCCGCGTTCTGCTTAGCCACGCCGAACGACAGGTTGGCGTCGGGCAGCAGGAGGCTGGCGGTGGCGGCGCGCACCCCCCAGGCGGCCGGGCCGAGGTCGTTGAGCGTCTGCAGGAACAGGGGGTTGTTTCTGCTGGCGAGGTCGATCGCCTCCTCGAGGGTGAGGGGCGCCCTCTGCTGGGCGTTGACCGTGGTCGCTGCGCCGAACAGGCACAGCAGGACCGTGTGACGGGCTATCCTCCAATTCATTGGCCGGACTCCGAGCTCAGTGTTGGCGTTGTCCGCAACTGAAAATACACACCGATAACAGCTTTATTCGCAAGATCGCTGAAGCGGCGCCATCCGCACAGCGGGAGACCGCGAGGCGGCCTCCCGGGCTGGTGGCGCCGGCCGGTCTGGGCTGCGGCGCTTTCGTTTAGCCGTACGAACCGCGCTAGTCAAGAGTTTCGTGCCCGGGCGGCCTTCCGCCGGGCAGTAACAGCGAATACCGGAGGCGAGGGCGCGATCGGCGAGGGCCGGTCGGAACAAAGACAGCTGCCGGGGTGGGTACCCCGGCAGCTGCGCCTCGCGGGCCTGCGTTTGGGCCCGCTCTGGACTCGCTGGTCGGGCGCCGGAATCAGGCGCCGAAGATACTGGCGCGCGCGGCCGAGAACAGGACCCAGATCAGATACAGGACCAGGACGGTTCCAACGGCCTTCCCGGCCGAGATGCGGCCCCCAGAGAGCCCCGATTCGATCGTGCCCAGGGCGATGGCCGACCAGATCCCGAAGATCGTGATGCTGTTGAGGAAGTGGCCACCGAACGACGAAGGCACATCCGGCAGCAACAGCCCCAGCCCCAAGCTGATCCTCATGTCCCCTTTCGAGATCCAGATCGGGATGACCAGCAGGAAGCCGAGCAGGTTGATCCAGGTGATGTGAGCGGCTGCGCTCAGATACTGCTTGTAGCTGTTCTCCTGACCCATGAATACGTTGAAGGTGAGGTAGAGTGCGCCAGCGATGACCACTGCGGCGATGAACTGCACGACCAGCACGCTCAGCGTGCCGCCGATGCGGGCGATCCTCAACATCGCCTCGGGATCGGGTGCCTCTTGTCCCTGTGGGCGTTGCGCCGCCTGCGCTTCCATCGCCTGCCGCATGAGTTCCGGCGGGAGCAGGAAGAACGCGATCGTGGCGATGATCGCCGCGATCGCCAGCGTCCAGAACCAGGGTGAGGTCTGTCGTAGGGCCTCACCCAGCTTGCCGGGTGCCGTGAAGACCATGATCACGCGCTGTAGCAGATTCGGCGTCGCCGCGCCGGTGCTCACGCTCTCGGGGGTCACGCTTTCTTCATTGTTCATGAGTTCCTCCCTTGGATGATCGGGTCGCTTGATCAGGGATATCCGACCGGATGGCGAGGAACCCTTCCTCGGGGACATCGACCCTCATCACACGGTCGCCGTCCAGCCAGAAGTGGTGAGTTGTCCTCGCTTCGGTTACGATCGCCAGATGCCGTAACACCAGCTCCCGCTCGCCGATACGGACGCTTTCCGTCCCGCGATCCTCTAGGACGGCGCGCTGCTGTAGCCGCTGGCGAGGCACGATCAGGACCAGCTCGCCGGATGCGACGTCGCCAAACATCTTGGCCGCGAAGAAGTAGTGGTGGGCGATATGCCTCTCCAGGATCGCCGCCTGCCCGCGCACCAGGAATTCCTTCATCTCGTCGCCGTCTGCGGATCGGATATCGAGACGCATCCGCTCGTGCGCGAGGGAACCGGTGATCGTGATGGTCTCAGGGCCGTTGATCTGTATCTCGTAG
>CANPVY010000323.1 GCA_947581845.1 uncultured bacterium
CGGCAGCGCACCATCATTGATGCGCGCCCGCCAGCGCCGCATCTTTGAGGAGGCCCCACATCTCCGATCCACGGACCGGTCAAAGCCAAAGGAGATCGGTATGCGTCGCGTAGTCGCACCCGGAGTGTCCGCCCTGTTCCTGACGGCACTCACAGCAACCTCTCTGTCCGCGCAAGTCAAACCGAAGCAGGACACGATACGGCCCGTCCAGCCTACCCTGCGATTGATCCAGTTGGCCGAGTTCGAGGTGACGGACCTCGTTTGTGAGATGGAGTCCGCCCCCGGACCCTACAGCGCCGGCGTGCGAAGGGTCGAGTTCAACTTGCGGAACAAAGGGAGCGCCTTCAGCGGTAACCTCGAGTTCAGGGTGGTGGGTATCGAAAGTCTGTCGGGTGGGGCAACGATGGAACAGCGGTTCACCCTGCGAGGCCTATCACTGGCGAGCGGCGCGGATACGGTCATCAGGGTCCCGCGCCACACGAGCTTCGGCCGCTTCGACTGGCCGACGCCGTGGAACGACCACCCCACGATGAATTTCTTCGTCTATACCGATCCCTCCAACGAGATCGCTGAGAGAGACGAGCAGAACAACACGTTCAGCAAGGCCGTATCCTTCCCGATGATCGAAGTGACCCACCCCGGCGGCGGCGCGATCTGGAGGAAGGGCACCGCCCAGACGGTGCGCTGGCGGAGCGAACGCCTGTCCGGGCACGTTCGCATCGAGGCGCACAGGCTCAGCTTGCCCTACCTGACGCGGCCACTGCGCCAGAAGACGATATCGGACAACGCCCCGAACACAGGCCAGTACCGGGTGAAGCTCGGGTTCACCGAGCGGGGTGACAGCATCTACCTGGGCGCCGGATACTGGAGGATCTACGTCGAGAGTATGGACCATCCCTTCGTCAGCGACACCAGCGACGGCCATGCGACGGTGGTATGGGTGACGGCGCGTGACGAGGGCTGGTACACCGACTGGCGCTGGAACCCGCAGAACCTGTGGCTCAAGATCACGAAGGCCGGCCGGATCAAGCCCAGGACCGAGTACACGCAGTTGATCCAGCGCCGCCAGGTGAACTTCGAGCTGCCGGAGGCGGGAGCAGACATGGATCTGGATTTCCAGATCCCCATCGAGTACCTGGGCCGCGATGCTCAGAAGCGGCTGAGCGTTACTGTCCAGATCTACAACGATCAGATCTACCCCGGGATCGCAACTTGGAACCAGTTCCGACATCTGCTGGAGCGGAGGAGCAGGGTATCGCTGAGGCAGGGATTCACGAAGCAGGACTTGCGGTTCCAGCTCAGCTGGGCGGCCTTCAGCGTGTTAGACGGCATGAACAAGCCTCTGACGGTGAAGCTGCGTGTGAGAGACGACCAGGATTACGAACAAGATTTCGAGACTTACATAAGGGTCCTACAGCAATAGAGGTTGCAGTATGAACGCTGCGAGAATCGCTTCGCTCGTTGCCATGCTCGTGGTCATGGCAACGGTGGATCTGTCCGCCCAGCAGGAGATGCCGGTCGAACCGGGCGATCGGGTACGTGTGTCGGCACCCGGTGTCCTCGCCGGCCAAGTCGTGGGGACGATCAAGGAGCTGAGTCCCGATACGTGTGTGCTTCAGGTCGAAGGTCGACCCTGGCCGGTGGCGCTGCCTCTGGCATCGGTGACGCAGCTCGAGGTCAGCCGAGGCCACAAATCGAAATCCGGCATCGGCATCCTGATCGGCGGCGGCGTCGGTTTCCTGGGCGGCTATCTGATCGGCACACAGACCACGGTGTGCGAGACATGTGGAGGCTCGGAAAGCAAAGGAAAGACAGGCCTCGCATTCGGCACCATTCTCGGGTTGCTTGGCGCTGCCGCCGGCGGCGAGCTGGGCTCGAGGAACAAGGTCGAGCTCTGGGAGGAAGTGCCCATCGAGCGCCTGCGCCTGAGCATCCGAATGTATCGTGCCGGCGGGCTTGGGGTCGCTGCATCGCTTAATTTCTAGGAGGGCGCGAGCCGAAATGCCTCGCAGCCCTTTCACCTAGGCTCCCCTGCGGAGACCCATTATGCACTCGAACGTGTCTCGCCTCAGCACGGGCCTCTGCCTGCTTCTCATCGCCGCTCCGGCCCATGCACAGTCGGACCCGCTGATTACGAACGTGCGCGCGCGCCGGATCACCAGCCTGAACGGCACGTGGCAGGCCATCATCGACCCGTATGAGGTCGGGTACTATAACATCCGGCAGAGTCCCATTTCCGACGGCGGCTTCGCGGCCAACCGGAAGCCGCGAGACAGAAGTGACCGTGTCGAGTACGATTTCGACACCGCCGCTCGCCTGCTCGTGCCCGGCGACTGGAATTCGCAGAGCGACGAGCTGTTCTTCTACGAGGGTACGATCTGGTACAAGAGGGACTTCGACTACAATCTCCCAGCCGGCCGCCGTCTGTTCGTCTACTTCGGCGCCGCCAACTACGAAGCAAAGGTGTGGCTCAACGGTCACAAGCTCGGCGAGCACGAGGGCGGTTTCACGCCCTTCAACTTCGAGATCACCGACTACGTCCGCGACACTGGCAACTTCCTCATCCTGAAGGTCGACAACCAGCGCTGGCGCCAGGCGGTGCCAGCGCTCAACACGGACTGGTGGAACTACGGGGGCCTAACCCGGGATGTCTTCCTGGTCGAGGTGCCGCGTACGTTCGTGCGCGACTACTTCATCCAGCTCGACCGTAGAGCGTCGGACCAACTGGCCGGCTGGGTGCAGCTCGACGGGCCTGAGCTTCGGCAGCAGGTCGCGCTGCGTATCCCGGAAGCTGGCGTCGAGGCCGTGCTGCAGACGGACGCCAGCGGCTACGCCAGATTCCGCTTCCACGCCGACCTGGAGCGGTGGAGCCCGCAGGACCCGAGGGTCTATCAGGCCGAGGTCGCGGCCCAGACGGACCGGGTGAGTGAGCGGATCGGGTTTCGTACCGTCGAGACGCGCGGTCACGACCTCTTGCTGAACGGGAAGCCGATCTGGCTGCGCGGCATCTGCATCCACGAACAGGCGCCGCTGCGCGACGGGCGTGCCTTCAGTGAGCACGATGCGCGCACACTGCTCGGTTGGGCACGCGCACTCAATGCCAACTTCGTGCGCTTAGCCCACTACCCGCACAACGAGTACATGACCCGCCTGGCCGACGAGATGGGGCTGCTGGTCTGGGCCGAGATTCCGGTCTACTGGATGATCGCCTGGGAGCATGGGGCGACACTCGAGAATGCCAGGAACCAGCTAGCCGAGGTGATCACGCGAGACAAGAACCGCGCTTCGCTGATCCTGTGGTCGATGGCGAACGAGACGCCGGCCACCGAGGCGCGGCTCGACTTCCTCGTCGCGCTGACCGAGGTGGCCCGCAGCCTGGACCCGACGCGCCTGCTGACGGCGGCCCTCGTATCCCACTACCTGGACGACAGCACGCTGATGATCGATGATCCGTTCGGCGCCCACCTCGATGTGATCGGCGTGAACGAGTACGTCGGATGGTACGACGGCCTGCCGGAGAAGGCCGACCGGCTGTCGTGGCGGATGGTCTACGAGAAGCCACTCATCATCAGCGAGTTCGGCGCCGGTGCCTTGCAAGGCCACCACGGAGACCCGCTGACCCGCTGGACGGAAGAGTTCCAGGCGAATGTCTACCGGCACCAGCTCGACATGCTCGAGCGCATCCCCTTCCTGCGCGGCACGACCCCTTGGATCCTCACCGACTTCCGGTCGCCGCGCCGGCCGTTGCCGGTGATTCAGGACTACTGGAACCGAAAGGGGCTCATCTCCGACCGGGGCGTGAAGAAGCAAGCGTTCTACGTGTTGAAGGACTACTACGCGGACATAGCCGGGCGATACGAATAGACAGGAGAGCACAGAGATGAAGCGCAAGGAGCTGTCTCGAAGGGACTTCGTGAAGACTGGCGTCGGTGCCGCGATCGGTGCCGCGACTGGGCCTCTGACTCTCGGGACGTTTGCGTGCCGTCCTGCAGAAGCGAAACCCGTCGTCAGCATCGCCAGGGTCAGGAACGATAACGTCGGCTACGCGGTGGAGGAGGCGCTCGACCTTCTCGGCGGCATCGAGACCGTAGCGGAGGGCAAAGGGCGAATCATGCTCAAGCCCAAT
>CANPVY010000324.1 GCA_947581845.1 uncultured bacterium
CTCGCCCGGCTCGCCGTGAACGGGGCGGAACACGAGTTCGGAGCGGCCATGCTCCCGCTCCACGACCCAGGGTTGACCGGACCGGTCGCTGAACTTGCGGGCCATGCTGACCTCCGCTGGTTGTGGGCGCGGGCCGCTGGGGGCGATGGAACTGGCATTCGAGCTAAGTTAGCGCTGTACACGCAGTATTCCAGACCAGGACGAGTGAGGCTCAGGTGCGAAAGCAGTTGCTGGAGCGCGAGTTCACAGATGCGGCAGGGCACCGCTGGCGTGTCGCTTACACCGCGGGCGGTGCCTACGGCATGATCACCATGAACCAGATCGTCTTCAAGGCGCTGGACGGGGAGATCGCGGGCGTGGAGCGTTACCTGGCGGTCCACCCGGGCTACCTGGAGAGCGTGGACGATCACCAGCTGGAGGTGGCGCTATCTCAGGCGCAAGCGGTAAGTCCGCCCTGGTAATCGCCCTGGTAGCGGCGTTGAGCCTTTCTGGCTGCGGCCACCGTGGCAGCGCCCCTGCACCGGACCAGGGCACAACCAGTATCACTGGTCGGGTGCGGATTGCGGGAAGTACGCCGTTCGAGCAGGTGCTGATCGAGACGGAAGATACGGCTGCGCTTGCCCTGCAGGTGAGCGGCGACTACCGGGGCGAGCTGCGTCGCCTGTCGGGCGCGGTGGTGCGTGCGACGGGCACGCTGGCCGGCCCGGGTCAGTTGCGGGTCTCGGAGTACGAGATCCTTGAGATCGCCGGGCATGTGCCCGTGGTTGGTATCCTCGAGACCGCGACTGGGCACGTCGCTGTGGTCCGCGCCAGCGGTGCGCGAGTGGAGGTCCACGCTGTACCTCCAGAGCTGCTGGAGCAGGCGGGCGCCAAGGTCTGGGTGATCCTCGATGCAAACGGCGAAGTGAAGGGATATGGCATCATCCGGGAACGGTGAGCAGGGTGGGGTCGACCCGCAGTTCCAGATGTTCGACGAGTCGCCCAGCGAGCACGACATCGGTTGGGTCACTTACGAGGCCGAGAACTGGGCCGTGGTGCTGCAGACCCGCGAATGTGCCGACCGCCTGTTCCGCGGGCGCTTCGTCTTTCGCTCGCAGGGCCGCGAGCTGCGCACGGCCGACCTGTTCATCGAGGCCACGCAGGAGGACGTGGTCGAGCGGGCTGAGGACTTCGAGGAGCACCTGCTGCACGACCTCATACGCTCCCTTGCCTAGGTCAGTTAAGTCTATTCAAAGTAATAATATAGAGGTCTTGGTCTCATATGGTGTCTAGAAGACCAGCGGCGCTGTTCGCCCTCCTGCTCCTCGGCGCCGCCTGTAGCCCGCCTTCTGGGGCGGGCCCGCTGGGTAGGGGTCGGGCAGGGCGCGGGCACCCGGTGCCAGGCGCAGGGGCGCTGGCGCGGCTGAGTTCGGGGCTGCCGGATCTGACGGCAGCCTTGCGTGGGGATCGCGCCAGCCTGCAGGAGGCGGTAGAGGGGAGCCTGAGGTGGTTCGAGGAAGCTTCGAGCCGCGACGCCTTCCCGGTGGCAGGGATCACGCACGAGCGGGCGTGGGCGAGCGTGTACGCGTTGCGGGAGCTGCTGGCGGAGCTGGAGGATGCAGCGGAGCTGGCGGCCGAGATCGGGCGGCAGTTCGACTTCCACAGGAGTCGCGGTAGCGACGGTCGGGGCAGGGTGCTGTTCACCGGGTACTACGCACCCGCCTTCCGGGGATCGACGACGCGGAACGATGAGTACCGCTACCCGCTCTACCGGCTGCCGGACGATCTGGTCGTCGATACGGCGAGCGGGGAGACGCGGGGCCGGCGCGTCGGGGACCGCGTGGTCCCGTATCCGCGACGCGCGCAGCTCGAGACGTCGGACCTGCTCGCCGGCCTCGAGCTCGTCTGGCTGCGAGACCGATTCGAGGCGTACCTGGTCCACGTTCAGGGTTCGGCCGCGATCACGCTCCCGGACGGCTCGCTCATGCACATCGGCTATGCGGGGAACAGCGGGCACGAGTACGTGAGTGTCGCGCTCGAGCTTGTCGCGGACGGGCGGCTCCGGCGAGACGAACTGAGCCTGGATCGCGTGCGCGCTTACTTTGACGCCCATCCCGACCAGCTCGAGCGCTACCTGCACCGCAACCCGCGTTTCGTCTTCTTCCGGGAGGAGAGCGTTGCTGACTGGCCTGTGGGATCGCTGGGCGTGAGGCTCACACCGCTGCGCAGTCTGGCCGCCGACAAAGAAGAGTTTCCGCCCGGTGGCGTGGTACTGGTCGTGACGGACGCCACGGATGCCTCTGGCCGGACTCAGCGGTTCGAGCAGCTGATGCTGGACCAGGACAGCGGTGGCGCCATCCGCTCACCGGGTCGTGCGGACCTCTTCTTCGGGACCGGTCCGGCGGCGGAGGGGCCGGCGGGCCGCATGTACGCCGAGGGGCACCTGTACTACCTGTTCTTGAAGCCGGAAAGGGTCGCGGAATGGCGGGCGCGTGGGGGTCTGGAGCCCTGAGGGGCGATCCCGGGCAGCGAGGACACATCCGTCCAAGTGGTTGTCCCTCGGCAAGGTTGGTGGGGCCGCTGCCGGCGCCATCACCGCTGCTGGCCCCCGGCCTGAGCCGAGCCGCTACGGGCCCCTGCAGGTCGTTCGGCGACCGTTACTGGTGTACACGGTCTCGCATACGCCTTCTGGCTCCGTGCTGTTACCACAGCCCAGAGAGCCCACCGCGGCATCGCCCGAGGAAACGGCTAGGATTGCAGCAGTGACGATCGTCTTTGCACGCATCGGCATAACCTTTGGCAGTGGCGAATCCGCACGCGGTGATCCTTACCACCTCAGCACCGGGCCAACGCCGGGTCGGATCGTACGGGCCGCGTTCCCGACCGGGAACGAATATCCATTACCAGTATCCCCCTGTCCTTTGAGAGGGCGGGATCAGCCCTTCGGGCGTTCCACGTGGCACGTTGGCCCAGGCTGGCCATCTTGTCTGTTGGTCATAGCGCTGTAGAATACCGCACAGGCTGTGGCCTCGTGCGCGGGGCTGAGCGGGGAACCTCGGGAGCGGGCCGCGAGGTGAGGAGCGAGAGGTGGGTGGTAGGCGGACGGCACGGCCGCGGGGGGGAGGGGGCTATGGAACGAACGCTCGATCGGGAAGCGGCTCAACAAATCCAGAACATCGAGGGCTGACATTTGGGCATGAATATCGACGTCACGGTCGCCCTACCGTCACAGATCGACACGCCCCTGCTCGTCCTGCCCTGGTGTCAGGGGCGCGAGCAGCAGGCGGAGCGGGCACCGCGTGAGTTGGAGCCGCTCGATGAGGCGCTGGGGCTGACGCTGACACGCGCGGTCGCGGGCGGCGACTTTCGGGGACAGCGGGGCGAGATGCTACTGCTTTACCGGCAGGGTGAGCGTGGCCCGGACCGTGTCCTGCTGGCGGGCGTCGGTGCGCGGACGGAGCTGAGCGTGGAACGTCTGCGCGAGGTCGGAGGCCGGGCGGCAAGTCGAGCGCGGGAGCTTGGGGTGACCGAGCTGTGTCTCTCGCCGGCTCCCGCTTGGCCTGCGGGCCCGCTGGAGCTGGAGCTGGCGGTTCGCGGCATGGTCGAAGGAGTAGTGCTGGGCGGGTGGCGCTTCGAGGAGCTTCGTAGCGAGGCGGACGAGGATGCGCAGCGTCCTCGGCTAGGGTCATTGGCGGTGCTGGTGTTGGAGGCGGGCCTGCGGGATGAGGCGGCGCGTGGGGCGGAGCTCGGGCGGGTGGTGGCGGCGGCGCAGAACTATGCGCGCGAGCTGGCGATCCGGCCCGGCAACATCGTGAATCCGCGCTACCTCGCCGGCGAGGCGCGGCGCCTAGGCGAGGAGCTGGGCTTCAAGGTGACGGTTCTCGATCGTGCCAAGATGGAGAAGGAGGGGTTGGTGGCGCTGCTCGCCGTGGCGGCGGGGAGCGATGAGGAGCCATGCTTTATCGCCATGGAGTATGGCGGTGCCGAGGGGGTGCGGCCGCTGGCCCTGGTGGGTAAGGGAGTGACCTTCGACGCGGGCGGGTTGTCGCTGAAGACCCCGGAGAACATGGAGAAGATGAAGTACGACATGTCGGGTGCGGCGGCGGTACTGGGCGCGATGCGGGCGATCGCCGAGTTGCGGCTGGCCGTGAACGTGGTCGGACTGATCCCGGCGGTCGAGAACCTACCTTCCGGGCATGCGATGCGTCCTGGCGATGTGATCGGCTCGCATTCGCGGAAGACGATCGAGGTGGTGAACACCGATGCGGAGGGGCGGCTGATACTTGCCGATGCGCTGAACTACGCGGCGCGGTACGAGCCGGCGGCGATGGTGGACATCGCCACGCTGACGGGGGCCTGCATCGTGGCTTTGGGCCATCAAGCGATCGGGTTGATGGGTAACGATCAGGATCTGATCGAGGAGATCCGCGGCGTCGGTGATCGCGCGGGTGAACGCGCCTGGCCGCTGCCCTTGTGGGAGGAGTACCGGGAGCAGATCAAGTCAGAG
>CANPVY010000325.1 GCA_947581845.1 uncultured bacterium
TCTTGTCGGCGGCCATGGCGACGAAGTAGCCGCCCGAGCCCGCCACATCGCCCATCGACACGATCACCGGCTTGTCGGACTCACGGGCCGTCACCACTGCCCGCCAGATGGCGTCGGACGCCACATAGGAGCCTCCGGGGCTGTCGACACGGAAGAGGATCGCCTTCACGTCCTCGTCGCGTATCGCGGCGCGGAAGGCGGCCGTGACGGTCGCTGAGCCCATCGTCGGCGCCTGGAACAGCGGGTCGAAGCCGTTCTCCCCGCGCTGCACGCCGCCGACCCCGTAGATCAGAGCGATGACCTCACCGTCGTCATACGGGCGACCCGCACGTTTCAGGTATTCCCCCAGGTAGAGGAACTCTGGGTCGTCGTCGAAGCTATCCAGCAGCTTCGTGTATACCTCGTCGCGGTAGGCCAGCCCATCGACAAGCCCGGCTTCCACAGCTTCCACTCCGAGAAAGAGTCCCCGGTCGAACAAGCTCTCGACCTCTTCGTCGTCGAGACCCCGGGCCTCCGCGATCCCACTTACCATCTGCTCGAATTGCGACCACATCACGTGCGCCGAAGCCTCACGATGCGCGTCCGTGTAGGCTGTGTCCGTGAACATGTTGAAGGCATTCTTGTACTCGTAACGGTGATCGCCCCGCATCTCCACGCCGACCTTGTCGAGTGCGTCTGTGATGAAAGGCGTCTCCACGATGAGGCCGGTCAGGCCGATGTCACCGGAGGGCTGCAAGTAGATCTCGTCGAACGCAGTGGCGAGATAGTACGCGCCGTTGCCGGGGCCAGACTCGCCAAAGGTCTCGGCGTAGGCCACAGCCGGCTTCCCCTGGGCGCGGAAGGTTTGTACCGCGTCGCGAATCTCCTGGATCTTGGCCAGGCCCATCCCTGAACTGCCGACGTGCGCGACGATGGCTTTCACGCGGTCGTCGTGCGCGGCGCGTTCGAGAGCCTCGACCACATCGCGCACGGTCGGGCCATCACCGTGCAGCGCCCGGGCCACGAGGTCCTCGGGCACGTGCTCGATGTAATTGCGCTCGAGATCGAGCTCTAGGACCGTACGGCCCGGGACGGATCCGGGCCCCGAGAAGAAGAGCCACCAGACGAGCCCCACGACGATGGCCAGCAAGCAGACCCCTCCGAGGCCGGACAGGATCGCGACAAGCAGCCGGCGCAGGCGTTTCCAGGTGTTGGCCGATATCTCCACGGTTCGCCTCACTGTGTTGAGGATTCACTGATCACAGGCAGGACCTACGACGAGCGCGCCTGTCTGGAGCGGTTTCATGGAACGAGCAGAGCAAGAAGTCGTCACGAGTCCCCCCAGGAACTGCGCCCAGGAGTAACAGACTATAGACTCGGACCGAACTCTCACCCTATATGCGCAAAAAAGATGAAGCCGCTGGTTGGGCGACGCAAGAAATCCGAGAACTGCACGACGGCACATTCGCGAATCCGTCCAGGAACGCGGTCCCGTCCTCGCCGAAACCGTATAAGATGCGGTCCCCGGGCGGCGGTTGAGAGGCGCGCGAGGTCAGCCAGCTCCCAGGCTCTAGGGAAGATCTACGCGATAACTGGCTTGAGTGACGGAGGCCGCAGAGTGACCAGGGTGGGTTGGCCCTTTCCGCGGCGGCATCCTCGCGCATTCGCTACATGGCGGCTGTGATCTTCACCTCACCGGCCGGCGAATAGGCCATGTATCGCAGAAACAGGATGCACGTGCCGTAACACACAGCGCCCAGCAGGATCCCTATCTTTATGCCGAGGATTACAAACACGAATACGGCGAGTATGGAGCCGAGCACGGTGGCCGCAGCATTGACCGCCCACACCCACTCGATGATTTGCTGACGTGTAGCAGCAGCCAAACGTAGGGCACTCGGAAACGGAATTCCCATCAAGAAGCCCAGTGGGAAAACTACCACCGAGACGAGGCCTATCTTCAGCTGAATCGGGCTGGCTTGGAAGTGACGAGTGAGCCACGGGACGAGGACCACGTCCGTCGCCAGAAGCAGCACGATCGCTGCAGCCACCCATTGGGCCCGTCGCGACAGGGCCTGCTCGGAAAAAGTCTGGCTCAAGCGGCTACCGAGACTACTCGAGAGCAAGAAGAGAAAGATGACCACGGTCAGCGAGTACACGGGCTGGCCGAGGAAGACGATGAAGCTGTGAATCAGCGAGATCTCGACGACGATATAGGCGAGGCCGACGGCGATACAGAAGGCGAGATACGGGAACACGCTTCTCTGCGTCGGCAGACCCCGCTGAAAGACCAACAGCGGGCCGAAGATGAAGAGGGCGACCGCGAGGCTGGCAAGGGCCAAGAGCGCGACAAGCAGGAACTGCGCACCCGTGTTCACCGAGTCGCCGGACGGATCGAACGTGAACAGGTCGCGAAATGTATTCGCCCAGCGTCCGGTGAAGAAGAAGAAAGGGCTATCGTCATAGGTCGGAGTGACATTGAAATCGTAGCTGGCGAAGAAGCGATCCCGGTCGCTCGATTGGATCAGCTCCGTGAAGATCGAGTCGCCCGTCTCCAAGCCCGGAGCGAAGGCCAAGGTCATCGGCGTTTCGTCCACCATCTGCTTGACGCTCGCGAGCTGCTCTGGCGTGAACGGGGACCTGCTGACGATCACTGTCCCCATGCGCATCAGACCCTCGCTATCGACATCCTCCAGAATCACCAGAACATGTTCCGATGCTCGCTCGACCCCGGTCCGCTCAAGCGCCGCTAGCGCGACGGCGGCCAGCCGCAATGATTCTCGCGGGCGCCTGAACTCCCAGCGACTGACGGACACCATCCCTCGGTCCGTCAATCTCGCCAGGTAATCCTCGAAGGCCTCGACCGTATACAGATAGCCTTCTGTCAGTGTATAGCTGCCGGCCGCCGAGCTTGCCCAGGTGTCTACCTGAGACAGCTGTACCACATCGTACAACTCGTCCGTGCGTCGGACGAAGGACCGCCCATCCTCCACCACAACCGACACATCGGGGCGCGCGTAGATGCCGTGGCTGTGCTCCTCGAACCGCCCGAGCATGATGTCCCAGACGATGATCGGATTGATCTCCACGCCCGTGGTCTGCTTGCTGCCGGAGGCAAGGGCCCGGACGATATCGACCCCACCGCCAGGGCCGATGATCAGCGATCGGTCCGGCTCACAAAGCCAGAATGCGACCTCAGGGCCCGTCCGGCCCAGGCGAGCTCTCAGCGATTCGCCGGCTTCCCCGTCCAGATCGCTGGCGCTCAGCCAGGTTCCCGCACCGCCATCGATTAGAATCCACAGCTGGTCGCCGTTCTCGTCCCGCTCGACCGATACGCGGGAGAAGGAATTCCAAGCGGCGAAAACCTGATCACCCACCGGCCGACCGCGCGTGTAACGGACATCGAAGAGCGCGCCATCGTGATTGGCTGCGATCAGACCGAACATGCCCAGGCAGAGAGCGACGCTGACAGCGGCGAGTTGACGCGAGCGGGAGCCAAGAGACCAGACCAATGCCGTGACCGCCCAGATAAGCCCGACAGCCAGTACGGCGTTGGGCCCACCCAACCGCCCCATGATCGGGACGAAGAGCAGGCAGCCCGCGCTTCCCCCTAGCAAATCATAGAAGTAGAGCGTCGCGATATGCCGGGAGCCCACCACCATCGTCGAGGCGATCACGAACCCCGCCAGCCCGAACGGGACGAGAAACATCACGAAGAGCATCGCTATCCGCAGCGCGGTCTCCCACGTCGTCACGAGCCAGACGTTCGTGTTCAGCGCGAACTGGAGAGCAGGAATAAGCGCGAAGCAGGCGGCCATGCAGGCTCCGCTCATCAGCCGGCGATGCTCGCTAGGCTCCAGATTGCGTGGCAAGAGGCGGGCGATGATGCCGCCGCTGGCGAGGCCGAGCACGGCCAGGGAGATCGCCAGGAAAGCATAGTGGTAGAAGAGAACTACGGAGAATAGACGTGTCAGCGACAGCTCGAGCAGCAGCGCGC
>CANPVY010000326.1 GCA_947581845.1 uncultured bacterium
CCGCCCGTGCTCATCGGCCAGACCTCGACCTGTCGGTACTGGCGGGTCCGCTCGTCGTAGCGCACCACGATGCCGCCCCGCGCGCCGGAGCCGGAGGCACTGGACCAGATGATGTCCGGGTCCACCGGGTCCGGTGTGGCGAAGCCGCTCTCGCCGCCGCCCACCTCGTGCCACATCGCCCGTGGGATCACGCCCCCGTGCCAGCCGTAGAGCCGGCTGTTGCTGGGCCCGCGGACCGACGGTCCGTCCTGACGGTTTCCGTACACGTAGTACGGGATGTGGTTGTCCACGGTGACGTGGTACATCTGGGCCACCGGCAGCTGGACCTGGAGCCAGGTGCGCCCCCGGTTCGCGGAGATCGAGACCCCGCCATCGTGGGCCACGATCATCCGGTCCGCGTTCGTCGGGTCGATCCACATATCGTGATGATCGAAGCCCGGCTCGGCCTTGCCCTCGATCACCTCGGACGTCAGGCCACCGTCCTTGGTCACGCTGTAGGCCGCGGCCAGGAAGTAGGCCTCGTCCGGGTCGTCGGGCGCGACGGCGCAGCGGCTGTAGTAGGCCGATCGGCCGGCCAGGTCACGGTCGTGGCTGACCAGCTTCCAGTTCTCACCCCCGTCGTCCGAGCGCCAGAGCTCGCCGCTCTCCGTGTCCCGGCCGTGCCACGGCACACCGTCACCGGTCTCGATCAGCGCGTAGATGCGGGCCGCGTCCTCAGGGGTCATGCAGAGGGCGATCTTCCCCACCGGTAGCTCCGGCAGCCCGTGCCCTTCCAGACGGGTCCAGCTGTCACCGCCATCCCGCGAGACGAACAGCCCGCTACCGGGGCCGCCGCTCTCACGTCCCCACGTCTTGATGTCGATCTGCCACATCCCGGCGAACAGGATGCGCGGGTTGTTCGGGACCATGACCAGGTCCGAGGCCCCGGTGTTCTCGTCCACGAACAGCACGCGCTCCCAGCTCGCGCCGCCATCGCTGGTGCGGTACACCCCGCGCTCCGGCTGCGCGCTGTAGCCGTGCCCGACCGCGGCCGCGTAGACGATGTCGGGGTCGCTGGGATGGATCAGGATGCGGGCGATGCGGCCGGTATTTGTGAGACCCATGTGCTGCCAGGTCGCACCTCCGTCCGTCGACCTGTAGATCCCGTTCCCGATCGAGACGTTCGAGCGGATGAACGGCTCACCGGTCCCGGCCCAGACGATCTGCGCGTCGGACGGCGCCAGCGCCAGTGCCCCGATCGAGTGCGCGTCCTGGTCATCGAAGATGGGCTCCCAGTTGAGACCGCCGTCCACCGTCTTCCAGACCCCGCCTGAGGCGGCCCCCGCGTAGTAGACCATCGGGTCCCCGGGTATCCCGGCCACAGCGATCGCTCGGTTCCCCTCCGGACCGATGTGCCGGTAGCGGAGCTGCTCGTAACGCTCCGGCGTGATCTGTTGCGATAAGCCCGGACCCGGAAGCACGAGCGTGAGCGAGAGGACCGCCAGGATGATCCCGGCGGAGCGGGCTCCGGCAGCTGTACTCATGGTGACGGCTCCTGGCTGTGGGTGGTGGATGATGGGCAGCCGGCCCCAGGAACCTCGGCCAGGCGCACTCAGGTCCCTGCGGACCGACGGCAGATGGACCCTCCCGGCCACCGAGTATCGGTGTCGGGCGGTCAACAGGTCAGAGCTGTTGTCAGGGCTATGGGATGGATAGCACAGGCACGAGACGGCGGCAAGGATAGCCCCTACCGCCTTCCAGCGTGCCGGTCGCGTGCACCGCTGCGGTCACTCCGGTCCCCGCCTTCTCGAAGATCGCGGCCCGCGCCCGGCGTCCGAGCGTCCGCCTGGCCCCGGCTCATCGAGACGCACCACGTTCTGTGCCTTCAGACCCCGCGGGTCCTCGACCACCTCGAACTCGACGCGCTCGCCCTCCTGCAGCGTACGGAAGCCGCTGCCCGAAATCGCGCTGTGGTGCACGAATACGTCAGGGGCACCCTCTCGCTGGATGAAACCGTAACCCTTGTCCTTGGAGAACCACTTGACGGTGCCTTGCGTGCGACTCATCGCTCCTTCTTCCTCTGCTGGGATGCTCGTCTGCTCGCCCGCCTTCCCGCTGGGGCGTCCCCCTGTACGGCTAACGCCGAGTCCCGCGGGCACGGCGCGCCTTGCGTCGCCGCGCCGCCGCCTGCTTCCGTTTCCTCGCCGCGCTCGGCTTCTCGTAGTAGCGACCCTTCTTCATGTCCCTGAGCAACCCGGAACGCTTCACCTTGCGCCTGAACTGCTTGAGTGCCCAATCGAGACGATCGTTCTCACCCAACAACACCTCAACCATTATCCACCTTCCCAACCCATAAAAGAAAAATCGAAACCCGGCTCAATCCCGGATCCCGATGCCGCCTGGCGCTTCACCTGAGATCTGCGACCTCACCGTCGCCCTGCTTGCTCGCTATCTGAGGCTAGCACCGCGCGCCGCTCCTGTCCAGTCCAGCGCTGGCGGCCGCTCGCGCCGCCAACTGAAAGGGCGGCCCCTGAGGGCCGCCCTGCCGCAGGCACAGTCGAGATCAGCCCGCCAGCTACTGCTTGTTACCGCCTCCCACCATACGGACCGCGTCGCCGTGGGTCTCTAGACCCGGCTGGGCGGCCCGCGGAGGTGCTCGATTCTAGTTCTCGAGGTTTTGCCAGAAGCTCGGATAGTCCGGGTCCTCGCCCGTGTAATACTCCTCATCATCATACCAGGCGTTCGGCACGTCCGAGGCCCGCAGCTCCAGACCCCTCACGCTGAGGATGAGACCACACCCGTAGCAGAGGCACTCCTCGCCCTCCACCATGTCGTAGTGCAGCTGGCCGCAGGCGGGACAGTGGATGCGCGTCACCACCACGCCGGTGGGTAGGAAGACCGAGAACCTGAACGAGATCAGCGGGTAGCGGCCCACGCTACTCACCCCCTCTGGCGTCAGGAGGCGTTGAAGACAGGGAAATGGGCGGGACTGGCAGGGGAATCGAGTTCGCTGCTCCGGCGTTGCCCCGGCGGCGGGCGGGAGGTCCGCTAGGGCTGCTCTACAAGCTGGGCACAAGAACGACAGATACCATCCTCCCACCAATCCTCTTCGCTGTCGATCTGCTCGCCGCACATGAGGCAGAAGCTCGGAGGCTCGTACTCCCAGCCACAGTGCTCGCAATAGATCAGGCCGCCGTTACCGACGTACAGCTCGGCCCCACAGCGTTCACAGGTGTCCATTCGGTCCCCCAGGTACTGTAAGTCGCGCACAGCGCGCGTTCGCAGCGGTGGATCAGATCGGGGGGATAGTCAAACAGACGGCGGGTCGACTTAGATATACGCCGCTGAGGGCCGGGGAGTTCCCACCACTGGGGAGCCCGGGCCGCGCGCCGGAGCGGCGCTGGGGTGGCGGGCGGCAGAGTCGGCCGGGGGGTGTTGACAGGGGTTGCCCAGCTGTTATAGTTATATTAGTCATATTGACTATACTCTGCCGAGGCCTCGTGTCCAAGACCGTCTCCGTCGCCCGCGCCAAAGCCGAACTCTCCCAATGCATCCGCTGGGCCGAGGACGGCCAGCCCGTCGTCATCACCCGCCATCGTAAGCCCGTCGCCGCCCTGGTTCGCGTGGAGGAGCTCGCCCAGCTCGAGCGCCTGCGCGCCGCCGGGCCGGAGGCCGGGCTGCTCAGCCTGGCCGGTGGCTGGCCCGGCTCGAAGGGGCTTGCCGACCTCATCGAACGTTCCGCGTCCCGGGCGGAGACCGACCTGCCGGCGACGGATTGAGACCGATGGCCTACCTGTTCGACGCCGGCGCTATCGCCGGGCTCCTCCGTCCCGACCCCGCGCGGGCCTACCTGGAATGGCTGGGGACCGTGCCGCGGGAAGAACAGTTCACCAGCGCCGTGGTGGTCGGCGAGCTGTACCGGGCCGCTTTCCGCTCGGCGGACCGCGACCGGCAGCTCGCGGCGCTGGAGGAGCGGCTGCGTCGGGCCGTCACGATCCTGCCTTACGACCGCGACACGGCGCTGGTCTGCGGGGCGTTAGGTGCGCTGGTCGAGCTGAGCGAGTTCTCCCTGCCGGACGCCGAGCTTCAGGTCGCCGCCACCGCCATCTACCACGGGCTGGAGCTGGTGAGCGCCGACCCCCCGCGCTACCAGCAGGTCCCCGGACTGATCGTGAAGCCGGTCCCAGCCGGCAGGCGCGGGTTGACCCTGCCCGGCTGAGCGCCGCCTACGGAACTCTCCACCGCGGGGCTCGGTAGACAGTCTTCCACCTCGTCTTCATGGCGCCGATCAGGGCACCGATGCCACCGCCCACCGC
>CANPVY010000327.1 GCA_947581845.1 uncultured bacterium
TTGTCTGCGGCCGGCCCGGCGGCTGCGGACGCCGGCCGGTTCGCTCTGCTCGCCGGTTTCGCGGCCGTCTACTTGATCTGGGGATCCACCTACCTCGCCATCCGCTTCGCCGTCGAGACGTTGCCGCCCTTCCTGATGACCGGGGTGCGCTTCCTGATGGCAGGGACTCTGATGTACGGCTGGGCGCGACTGCGGGGCGTGGGCCGCCCGTCCGGCCCGCAGTGGGCCGCTGCGGCGCTGGTCGGTACGCTGATGTTGCTGTTCGGCGTCGGCGGTGTGGCCTGGGCCGAGCAGCGCGTGCCCTCCGGCGCGGCGGCGTTGATCGTGGCCGTCGGGCCGCTCTGGATGGTGCTGGTCGATTGGCTCTTCTTCGGGGGCGTGCGACCGGGCGCCAGAGTCGTCGCAGGCATTCTACTCGGCTTCGCAGGGGTGGTCCTGTTGGTGGGGCCGGAGGAGCTGGCAGGTGCGGGCCGCATCGACCTGATGGGCGCCGGTGTCATACTGGTGGGCACGGTCACCTGGTCATTCGGCTCCCTGTACTCGAGGGGGCCACAGCTGCCGAGTTCTGCCGTCCTGGCCACCGGGATGGAGATGCTGATGGGTGCCTTCGTCCTGCTGGCCGTAGGCACGGCCGCCGGCGAGTGGGCCGCCGTCGATTTGGCCGCCGTCTCAGTTCGCTCGCTCCTGTCCGTGGGCTATCTCGCCGTGTTCGGGTCGATCATCGCGTTGAGCGCCTATCTCTGGCTGCTCAAGGTGACGTCGCCGGCCCGGGTCATCACCCACGCCTACGTGAACCCCGTGATCGCCGTGTTCCTCGGCTGGGCGCTGGCGGATGAGCCGCTCAACCCACGCACGTTGGCGGCCACGGCCGTGATCACCAGCGGCGTGCTGGTCATCATCACGCGTCGTGAGGTCCGGCGCGCACCTGCCGCCGAGTTCGAGCACGGCTAGCGGGGCCGTGTCGCTTAGCTGCCGGGTAGCGTCTCGTCTTCCCGCACGCGCGCGGCGATAGCGAAGCCCGTAGCCCCGTAGAGGATGGCGAAGAGGAAGCCGGTGTAGTTCAGCACCGCCCACGGCAGGTAGCTGAGCGTCGGCACGTCGAGCGTGGTGGCCATGAAGACGCCGGCGGCAGACCAAGGGATCAGCGGCACGACGACCGTGCCGCTGTCCTCCAACGTGCGCGACAGGTTCTTCGCCGCCAGGCCCCGCTGCTGGTAGGCGGGTGCGAACAGCTCGCCCGGCAGCAGGATCGTCAGGTAACTGGAGCCCGTGATCAGCGCGGTGAAGATCGTCGAACTCACGGTCGCCGCGACGAGCTGGCCGGTGGTACGTGTGGCGCGCAGCAGTTGGGTGAGGGCGACATCCAGCAGCCCGGCGCGCCTCGCGATCCCGGCGAATGAGAAGGCGGCGAAGACGATGAGCGTCACCTCCATCATCGGTCCCATGCCGCCACGCGACAGCAGGTTGTCCACCGCCGGATCGCCGGTGTCAGCGACGTAGCCGGTCACCGCCGCCTCGACCACCTCGCTCAGCGGTGCGCCCTGGAAGATGACCGCGAGGGCACCCGCCAGCGCCGACGCCAGGAGGATCCCCGGTACGGTGGGCCGCTGGCGCACGGCGAAGTAGAGGACGACCGGGAGCGGCAGCAGCACCCAGGGATTCATCACGAAAGCGCTCTGCAGCGTGTCGAGGATCGCCGCCACGCGCGCCTCCGAGGTGGCGCCCCGACCGCCCAGCCCTGCGATCAGGTAGACTCCCAGCCCGAGCAGCCAGGCGGGCATCGTGGTCCACAGCATGTGACGGATATGGTCGAACAGGTTCGACTGGGCGGCGACCGGTGCCAGGTTCGTGGTGTCAGAGAAGGGTGAGAGCTTGTCGCCGAAGTAGGCGCCGGCGACGATGGCCCCGGCTGCCGCTCCCGTGGGAACGCCCAGCCCGGCGGCGATCCCCATGAACGCGATCCCCATGGTGCCGACGGTGCCCCAGGAGGTGCCCGTACACAGTGATACGAATGAGCAGATCACGCAGGCGGTGACCAGGAAGAAGCGCGGCGAGATCGTGTGCAGGCCCAGCTGCACCAGGAGCGGGATCGTGCCGGCGGCGATCCACGTCCCGATGAGTGCACCCACACTCACCAGTATCAGCACGGCGGGTAGCGCCTTGGCGATCCCTTCGATGATCCCGGCCTGAAGCTCCGCCCAGCTGTAGCCCAGGCGGGCAGCCACCAGCCCAGCTACGGCGGCCGCCGCGAGCAGCAAGACCTCGATGCGCAGGCGGTAGATGCCGTAACCCACCCCCAGCAGAACGGCCATCACCAGGAAGGGAAGAAACGCCTCCAGGATGGACGGTGACCGCCGTTCGCTCGGCCCCTGATCCGACCCGTTCGCGCTCGCCATGCCTCAAGTCCAAGCGTCGCCGCTCAACCGTGACGAATCCAGCGGACCAGCTCGGGCAGCGTCGGCCGCTTACCGGTCATCAACAGCGCTACCCGGTATATGCGGCCGCCGACCCAGGCCACGAACAGGATCGTCACGATCTGCAACGCGAACACGAGAGGGATCTCCCAGATGGCGACAGCGCCCAGCACGTACCGCACGATGAAGAGAATCGGCGTGAAGAAGGGGATCCACGAGAGCACGAGGCTGGCGTCGCCGCGTGGAGCCTCTAGGACGACCGGGATCACGAAGAGCGGCACGACGACCAGCAGCGTCACCGGGATCTGGAGCTGTGAGGCCTCTTGCTCGCTGCTGGCGATGGCTCCGACCGATGCGTACATGCCGGAGTAGAGGAAGTAGCCGGTGAGAAAGAGGCCCATGAACAGCAGTAGCGTGTCGAAACCGAGCGGCAGGTTCCTGAGGAACTCGGCATCGGCGAAGGCCTGCGCGCTGCCCGCGTAGACCAGGAACACGCTGACGATCCCGAGCCACACGGCCATTTGGGTCAACCCGACCGCGCCCACACCCAGCGTCTTCCCGAGCATCAGCTGCCACGGCCGTAGGCTTGAGAGCACGATCTCGACCATCTTGCTCGTCTTCTCGGCGACGGCCGCCCTCAACATCATGGCCCCGTAGAGCAGCACCGCCATGTAGATCACGAGGCCGAGGATATGGGCGGTGATGACCGTTTGGCCCTCCTCGCGTGCCGCGCCCTCCTCCGTGACCCGGTAAGCCTCCACAGCGACCGGCTGGCCGAGCTTCTCGGCCGTGGCTTGATCGAGGCCCAGGGCCCGCGCCTGCACCCGGCGAACGGCGGACGTGACCGCCGGTCGCACGGTCGCGCGCACCAGTGTCTGACCGATGTCGCGACCCCAGTACTCCACACGACCGCCCTCGAGCACATCGGCGGGCACGTAGAGGTAGCCGGCCAGCCCCTCGTCGAGTGTCTGCTGGCGGAGTGTCCGCAGCACGTTCTCGCTGTCGCCGCTGGGCGCTGGCCTGTAGCGGAGGCGCCCCTCCTCGAACGCATCGGTCTTCAACAACTCCGCAGTGACCTCACCGGTCTCATCGACCACGCTGATCACGACCGAGCGCTCGGCCTGGCGCACCGCGAGCAAGATGGGGATGGTCATGGCGGCGACCAGGAAGACGGGTGCCAGGAGCGTGGTGATGATGAACCACTTGCTGCGAACCCTGGCGAGGTACTCGCGACGGATAACGGCGAGGAGCTTATTCACGGGCTCGGGCTCGCGTGACGAAGATATCGTGGAGGGATGGCTCGCTGACCTCGAATCGGTGCACCACTGTGCCCGAGCGCATCGCGGCCTCGAGAAGGCGCTGGGGTTCGACGCCGTCCTGCAGCGAGACCGCCTTATGGGTGCCTCGGTCCTCAACGCTACGCACCAGCGATCCGTCGTCGAGGAAAGCGCCCTCTCCTTCGACGGCGAGCAGGACC
>CANPVY010000328.1 GCA_947581845.1 uncultured bacterium
AGAGAACGCCGATCACGTTGCCGTTGTAGTCGACGATCGGAGCGGCGGCTTTCAACATCATGCCCGTTGTCTGCTCCGTCTCCGCTCTGGGCCGCGCCCCGGGGGTCTCCACCAACTCGCAATACGCTTGCTCGGCCATATGCGGGCAGTCTTTCTGCAGCGCGTCCGCAGACACAATGGCCGTTGACGCAACCGGCCCTCCTCCAACGAGCACAGCTCGGACAAGCTCATCGTCCGCTTGACTGTCGCCTGCGACGTACGGATTGGTCGCACGGAACAGCACGATCCCCCTGCTGTCCGTTATACTGACAACGTCCAGTCTCTCTCTCGCCCACAGATCGGTCAGCTCGTCGGCAACGCGCTCGAGGTCTCCGCTCAGTATGCCGTCTCTCAGATAGAAACGGTGTGCCGTGAAGCGGATCACATCGGATACGTGGCTCAAGTAGTTCAGGTAGATCTCTCGAGCAGCGTTCAGATCCGTTGCGACCCTGCTCTGCGCCTCGGCCACGACGCGCTGCTCGATGATACGAATCCCCACCACGCTGAAAATCATGCTGACGATCACGATGATCAGCAGGAAGCTCGTCATCAGCCTGATGGCGATCCGTCTCATGGCACCACTGTTACCTACCGAGCATTCCTTCCACCGGTCTCAGGCCGCGCCGCCCGCGCCTGAGCAGACCGTTACTTGCTCTCCAATTTCTTCCGTCGCAGCAGCGACGCGGGCAGGCTGTAGCGATAGAAGGTACCTACCGGGTCAGGGATCCTCTCCACAATTTTCGCGATCTTCGCCTCGTCGTTGCTGTCGATCATAGAAGTGATGGCGGAAAGAAACTTGGCCCCTTGATCTTTGACCCGGCTGGTGGGACCGAAGCAGCCGGTGCAAGGCATGTTCCCTTTGATACAGAGGGCCTCGCAGCCGGCGCGCGTCGCCGGACCCATGCAGAGCAGCCCTTGCGCCAGCAGGCACTTATCCTCTTCGATCACGACCTCGTGCGGACGCTTGAACTCCGTCAACGCGAGGGTCTCCGGTTTGCTGTCCTTGCGCGGGCATTCCTCGCACAGCGCGTAGTCGGGGGCCAGCACGGTTCCCTTCGGCGGCAGTTCGCCGCTCAGCAACGTCTCGACCGCCTGCAAGATGATCTTCGGTGTGGGTGCGCAACCAGGTACGTAGTAGTCTGTGTCCACCACCTGATCCAGGGCCCGGACGGTATTGAAGAAGCCCGGCAGCGTCACGCTGTAACCGTCCTCCTTATGCTCCGTCTCCGGGAAGACTCGATCCGGATTCTCGGTGCTGGGAGATTCCACATAGACCGTCTCGTACACGCTGCGCCGGTCCCACTGATTGGCCAGCCCGGGGATCCCACCCAGGTGCGAGCAGGAGCCGAACGCGATGAGCAACTGCGACTTCCGGCGCAGTAGTTGGACCATCTCCTCCTGCTCGGTGGTCCGGATCGCGCCATTCACGAAGGACGCGAGGATCGACCCATCCTCCATCGCCTCCACGTCCTTGCGCTTGAAGTCCAGTGCCACAGGCCAGAAGACGATGTCCACCGCCTCGACCACATCCAGGATCTTCTCCGCGAGATCGACCACCGCCTCCTCACAGCCGCCGCAGGAGGCACACCAATAGAACGCGACTTTCGGCTTGTCACTCATGCGACGCTCTCCTCCCCGGCGAAGTCCTCGCGCGGCACCTCGAAATTGAGTGGGCCTAAGGCCTTGAGCTTCTCCACCATGTCATCCACGGCCCACTTCAATCGCTCGGCTTCCGACGCAGAGATCCACTCGAGACGGAAGCGCTCCTCCTCGATGCCCATATCTTTCAGCATCCGCTTGAGCAGGTTGTAGCGCCGCAACGCCTTGTAGTTCCCCTCCTGATAGTGACAGTCGCCGGGATGACAACCGCCGATCAGGACTCCGTCGGCCCCCTTCGCGAAGGCTTCCAGCACGAACTGGGGATCCACACGACCCGAGCACATCACGCGAATCACGCGCGTATTGGGCGCGTGTTGCAACCGAGCCGTGCCGGCCAAATCCGCCGCCAGATAGGTGCACCAGTTGCAGAAGAAGGCGACGATCCTCGGCTCGAACTCTCTCTTCCTCTCGTCAGCCATGTGCCAGTAACCCCTCGATCTCCTGAAAGATCTCGTCGTCTTCAAACAGATTCTGTCCGATCGACCCCGATGGACAGGCTGCCACGCATACACCGCATCCCTTGCAGAGCACCTCGTTGATCTCCGCCTTCTTCGTGTCCTCCCGGAACGAGATCGCCCCGTAAGGGCAGAGCGGAACGCAGGTCTTGCAACCCGAGCACTCCTCCTCCTTGACGTACGCCGTATTGGGCTCCAATTCCACGTAGCCCGTGTCGATGAGAGCGAGCGCCTCAGCGGCCGCGGCCCCTGCCTGCGCTACCGTGTCGGGTATGTCCTTCGGACCCTGACAGGCGCCGGCCAGGAAGATCCCGTCGGTGAAGGTGTTCACCGGCGCCAGCTTCGGGTGCCGCTCCATGAACCAGCCCTCTCCCGAACAGGTGATGTTGAACATGCGCCGTACCTCTTCCGCGTCCGCGTGAGCCTCCAGTCCCACCGCCAGCACGAGCATGTCCATGGGGATCTTGCGCATCACGCCGCCCAACAGCGTGTCCTCGGCCTTCACAACAACGCGGCCGTTACCGCCGGACTCGGGATACACCTCAGCCACCTTACCGCGAATGAAGTGCACTCCTTCCTCCGCGACACGGTTGTAGAACTCCTCAAACGCCTTACCCGGCGCCCGAATATCGATGTAGAAGTTGTAGACCTCAGCGTCCGTCTTCTCCTTGATCAGGTGCGCCAGCTTGAGCGAGTACATACAGCACACGCGCGAGCAGTAGATGTTGGTGTTTTCGTCACGGCTGCCGACGCAATGGACGATGCCGACCGTCTTGGGCTTGCTACCATCACGTAGTACGATCTCGCCGGCCGTAGGTCCTGCCGAATTGACCAATCGCTCCAGTTCAAGGGCAGTGTAGACATTCGGGTAGACGCCATATCCGTAGTAGGGGATGCGCTTGGGATCGAACGTCTTGAATCCCGTCGCCAAGATGATGGTCCCGACCTTGATCTTCTCAAGCTTCTCCTCTTGCGTGAAA
>CANPVY010000329.1 GCA_947581845.1 uncultured bacterium
GACATCGGCAGCTACCGGGGGCTGCGTCATCGGCGTGGCCTTCCGGTGAGAGGCCAGCGAACGCACACCAATGCCCGGACCCGCAAGGGTCCGCGGCGGACGGTAGCGGGCAGGAAGAAGCCGCCGCGGAAGTAGCGACAATCATGAGGTAGAGAGCGATATGCCTCCGAAGAAGCGAGGGAGCGGGCCGAAGAAGAAGAAGGACGTCGGTGTCGAAGGTATCGCCTACATCAAGGCGACCTTCAACAACACGATCGTGACGATCACCGACATGGAAGGCAATACCGTGGTCTGGGGTAGCCCGGGCAAGTCCGGTTTCAAAGGCTCGAAGAAGTCGACTCCGTTTGCCGCCACGGTCGCCGCCGAACAGGCGGCGAGAGAGGCGCTGAGCCTGGGGATGAAGCGCGTACACGTGCGCGTCCAGGGGCCGGGCTCGGGGCGGGAATCGGCGATCCAGGCCCTGCAATCGTCCGGCCTGCAGATCCGCTCCATCCGGGACGTGACGCCGATTCCCCACAACGGCTGCCGACCGCCGAAGAAGCGGCGGGTATAGGTTCAGGCGATGTGATTGTACAGTTGAAGGTGCTGGAAGAGTCATATGGCAAGATACACGGGACCCGTTTGCAGGCTCTGCCGTCGTGAAGGGCAGAAGCTCTTCCTCAAGGGGAAGCGTTGTTCAACCGAGAAATGTGCGATTGAGCGACGGAACTACCCGCCGGGCCAGCATGGCCTGGCCCGGGCACGTCGGCGTCGTCTCTCGGACTACGCTGTACAGCTGCGTGAGAAGCAAAAGGTTCGGCGCATCTATGGCCTTCATGAGACGCAGTTCCGCAATGTTTTCAAGCAGGCGGCCCGTGAAGGAGGGATAACAGGCGACAACCTGATCGTTGCGCTCGAGACACGGCTGGACAACGTGGTCTACCGGCTCGGTTTCGCGCCGTCGCGAAAGGCCGCGCGGCAGCTGGTGAGGCACCGTCACATACTCGTGGATGGCCGCATCGTGGATATCCCGAGCTATCACGTGAAGCCGGGTGTCGAGATCTCCGTGAAGCCCTCGAGCCGCGAGCTGCCGGTGATCGAGGAAGCGGTGGAAGCGCGGAGCGGTGATGGAGTATTGAGCTGGCTGGCCGCCGACTACAAGCGGATGAGCGGGAGGATGCTGGAGAAGCCGAGTCGCGCCGATATTCCGCTAGCAGTCCAGGAGCAGTTGATCGTCGAGCTGTATTCGAAATAGAGGAGAGCAGGGATAGAGCGGCGGCACCCGCAGCTCGATGCCGTGGGAGCAGCGGCCGAGGATGATTAGGATCACAGGGAGGCCAACACAGTGCAGATAGACCTACGCGGTTGGGTTCTGCCGGAACGGGTCGAGATTCTGGAGTTGTCCGAGGACGGGCGACGGGCGCAGTTCGTGGTCCAGCCGCTGGAACGCGGATACGGGCAGACGCTGGGCAGCGCGACGCGGAGGATCCTCCTCTCGTCTCTACCGGGCTGGGCGGTCTGGGCGTTCCGTGCGAGCGGCGTGGTCCACGAGCACCAGACGATTGGCGCAGTGGTCGAGGATGTGCACCAGATCATCCAGCAGCTGAAGGGCTTGGTTCTACGTGTCGTCGGCGGTGAGGACGAGGCCAAGCTCGAGCTGCTGGTCCGTGAGCCGGGCCTGGTCACGGCGCGGGATATTACGGCGAACCCGAAGGTCGAGATCATCAACCGAGACCACCCGCTTTTCACACTGCAAGAGGAGCTGCCGGAGGACAAGCCGCTGCGCGTGGAGCTGTGGATCGATCGGGGTCGTGGATTCGTGTTGGCTGATCAGCACATCAGGCGCAAGGACGACCCGGTCGACCTCATTCTCATCGATTCCATTTACAGCCCTGTCTTGCGGGCTAACTTCACGGTCGAGGAGACGCGAGTGGGCCAGCGGACCGACTTCGACCGACTGATGCTGTCGGTGGAGACGAACGGGGCGATGCGGCCGGAAGAAGCGGTGGCCTACGCAGCCGAGCTGATGACCAAGCACCTCGAGTATCTGCGCCGGTTCGGCGCAGGCAACGGCGATACGGCAGCACCGGAGATGCAGCTGGTGCCGGTGAGTGAGAAGATCAGGGACCTGGTGAACCGGCCGTTGGAGGAGTTCGATATCTCGGTGCGCTCGAGACATACACTCGAGAAGGGTAACGTTCGCACGCTGGGCGACATCGCTCGCCGGACCGAGGAGGAGATCCTGCAGATCGAGAATTTCGGCCGGAAGTCGCTGCGGGAGGTGGAGGACCTTCTATCCACGCATGGCCTGCACTTCGGTATGAAGTTCCAGCAAGACGAGAGCGGGGAGCTCTTCCTCTTACGCGAAAGTGCGGACGGCGAGGAAGTGTGAAGAGAGTACAAGGAACCGGGTCGTGAGGCACAGAAGGAAGGGTCGGGAGCTGAGCCGGACAGCGAGCCACAGGAAGGCTATGCTGTCCAACATGGCCGTAAGTCTGTTCCGTCACGAACGCATCAAGACCACCACGGCCAAGGCAAAAGAGCTGCGTCCGTTCGCAGAACGTTTGATCACCCTGGCCCGGCGCGGGGACCTTCACGCGCGGCGACAGGCCGCGCGCACGATCCGTGACAGGGAGGCGCTCAAGAAGTTGTTTGATACCCTGGGCCCGCGCTACGCGAACCGCGACGGGGGCTACATGCGCATCCTGAAGATTGGCCGACGCAAGGGCGATGGCGCTGAGATTGCCCTGGTGCAGCTGCTCGAGGAGTAACCTGCTTCGTGTGAGGTAAGGCACATGAGGAACGTGCTCGGGAAGTTGACGACCAGCACCGGGCCCTGGATGGCGGTGGCGGTTATCCTGGTTGCCGGTTTCATGTACTGGCTCTACGCGGCTTCATCGACGATTGGCTCTGGAACGGCCCCTGCCGACACGGTGGCTGAGGGTATCCCGCATGTCGCGGACACGGCGTTCGTGAAGGACCCGACCGAATTCTCGCGAGAGCGCGTCGTGCTGTTGCCCGTGATGGTGGCGGAGCAGCTCGGTCGAGCGGCCTTGACCGTGGATCTGCCTGGACTGGCGGGCTATCCGTTGATTCTCGAACGGACGGTTGTCGAGCAGGGGATCACGTTCGTGAGTGGAGACAATCTGGCGGTTGCAGGGCAGGTTTACGCTCTCAACGATTCGCTCCTGAATGTCTACGTACAGCGTGGCTTATTCGAGGTCGAGAATCGCGCGAAACTGGAGGGGCACGAGACCTTCTTCCTGGTCGACTCCCTAGACTTTGTGCTCCCCGGCTAGGACAACAGTGAGGGCTGGCCTGCGGGTAGCGGCGGCCGGTCCGTAGGAGATACGAGGCGTGTGATGGCGCGAGTGTGCTACTTGTGTGGCAAGAGCCCAGCGGTGGGCAACAACGTTAGCCACGCGAACAACAGGACGAAACGACGCTGGGTCCCGAACTTACAGCGCGTGCGAATCGTTGAGGACGGTTCGGTGAAGCGAGTTCGCGTGTGTAGCAGCTGTATCAAGGCCGGGAGGATCGTGAAGGCGCCCTGACGCCAGCAGTGAGTCTCGCTTCTCTCCTATCTTGACATCGCTTCCCTGATCAAGTCCAACGGCAACCAGAAACGGCCGACTCAGCCACGCACTCTGCGCGAGCCATGTCGGCCGTTCGCTCTGGCAGTCGGGTCGCGACCGCCGCTTTGCAACTGCGCTGGGCGAGGTATCGCCGGCTAGACGTCCACTTTCGTGATATTGGTCTGTGCCTTGGCCGCCACGAAGCCCGGCGGCTGCTCAAGAGGAAGAGCCTGCACAATGGCGTAGATCTCTTCCTGCCCCCACTCGGTATCGACCAGGTGCGTGGGGAATTCCTCCTTGAAGGAAAGTTCGACTTCCCCCTGCGACGGAATGAAATAGTGCCGCTTGATATGGGCATCCGGTTCGCCGAACCCTACTGACTTCGGCACGGGGGACAGCTTGTCGTCCTTGACCGGGTCCTGCTCCCTGAACTCGATCTGGAACAACCAGCGGTGACCGACTTCCTTGGGCTCGAAGCGCAACTTCGCGTCCAACTGGAAGACAACAAACTTGCCAGAAATCTCGTGGTCGAGGTTCGCGCTGACAAAGCTAGCCATCTGTCAGGCTCCTTTCCTGAGCCCACGAGCGCAGTTCGCCACCCAGCGCCGTGGTGTTGATCGTGACGATGGAATATGTGGGGATCCCGCGGGCCCGGCAATAAGCCCCGCTGTTGTCTTCCCGGGCGCGTCACTCCCCGGGCGGATGGAAGTCGCGCCGCTGCGGGTGCCCTATCTGACGTAACGGCTTGAGATTGGGAGCCCGGCCCGTTGCTGGGGCAGGCGAAGCTTCCCATATTGATCGCCCAATCGTTCGGGCTGTCGGGGCGGGGCGAGCGGCAGCGGTAAGCCGAAGCGGCAGACAGGGTACCCGCAGGCAGCCTATGGCGTATCGGGTGCGTACAGGCCGCTTGACAGCGGCGGCGGAGCGCTGGCGCGCACGCGATCATCACATACTACGCCAGCCAGCTGGCGGGAAGGCTCGGAGGGTAGTCGTCTTGGCAGACCAGGCTCAATCGCTAGTCCGCAAGATAGAGACCCGGGAAGCCGTTGTTGGCGTAATCGGTTTAGGCTACGTGGGTCTCCCTCTGGCGGTGGAGTTCGCGGATGCGGGCCTTTCCGTACTCGGCTTCGAGGTCTCGACCGAGAAGGCCGAGGCTGTGAATCGGGGGCATTCCTACGTCAGGGATGTGCCCAGCGACCGGCTGGCGAGAGTAGTGGGCGCCGGTCGCCTGAGCGCAACACTCGGCTACAAACGACTCGGAGAAGTCGACGGGCTCTGTGTCTGCGTGCCGACCCCGCTCAACAAGACAGGTGACCCGGATGTCTCCTACATCATCTCGGTCACGGAGTCCATCCGGGATACGATCCGCCCGGGCCAGCTGATCGTGCTGGAGTCGACGACATATCCTGGCACAACCCGCGAGTTACTGCTCGGGGCCCTGACGCAGGGTGGACGTCTCACGGTGGGAAGGGACTTCTTCCTAGCCTTTAGTCCCGAGCGCGTGGACCCGGGTAATCAGGTCTGGACGATCCGTAACACTCCTAAGGTCGTGGGCGGCATTACTTCCGCCTGCACCGAGGTCGCCCGCGCGCTCTATGCGACGATCGTCGAGCAAGTGATCGTCGTTTCGAGTACCGAGGCGGCAGAGCTGACCAAGCTGCTGGAGAACACCTTCCGGTCGGTCAACATCGCGCTGGCGAACGAGATGGCGATCGTGTGTGACAAGCTGGGAGTCGACGTTTGGGAGGTCATAGCGGCGGCGTCCAGCAAGCCTTTCGGATTCATGAGGTTCACGCCTGGCCCGGGTCTGGGCGGGCACTGCATCCCGGTGGATCCGCACTACCTCTCCTGGAAGATGAAGACGCTGGACTACAAGACGCGTTTGGTCGAGTTGGCCAGCGAGATCAATGCCGAGATGCCTCGGTATGTGGCCGAGAAGGCGGCGAACCTTCTGAATGAGCATGGAAAGCCGGTGAAGGGCTCGCGAGTCCTAGTTGTGGGCGTTGCGTACAAGCGGGGCACGGACGACACGCGAGAATCTCCGGCGCTCGACATCATACGCCTGCTCGCCGAGAGAGGGGCAGACGTAAGCTACCACGACCCTCTGGTGCCTTCCCTCCGCCAGGAGGGCCAGGAACTCGCATCGGTACCCTTGGACGATCAGCGGCTGTCCGCTGTGGACGTCGTGGTGATCGTCACGGACCACAGGGACGTTGACTACGATCTCATCCGTCGGTCAGGACGGCCGGTAGTGGACACGCGAAACGTGCTGCGTCGTGAGGCGCCGGAAACGGCTGCCGCGACGGCGAGCAACTGAGGTTGGAAATGGCGAAGCGCGCGCTGATTACAGGGATCACTGGCCAGGACGGATCCTACCTGGCCGACCTGCTTCTCGAGAAGGGCTATGAGGTCTTCGGCCTGGTCCGCCGCTCCTCGACGCTCAACTTCCAGCGGATCGAGCATATTCAGGATCGGCTGACGATCCTGTCCGGCGACCTGCTCGACCAGAACTCGCTGCTTACAGCGCTGGCGGAGGCGGAGCCGGACGAGGTTTACAACTTGGCGGCCCAGTCGTTCGTTCCGACGTCGTGGGAGCAACCCGTGCTGACGGGCGAGGCGACGGCGCTGGGTGTGATGCGGATGCTGGAGGCATTACGTCGTGTCAGACCCCAGGCCCGCTTCTATCAGGCATCGAGTTCGGAGATGTTTGGCAAGGTGCGGGCGAGCCCCCAGTCCGAGGAGACGCCGTTCTACCCGCGATCACCGTACGGCGTTGCGAAGGTCTACGGTCACTGGATCACGGTCAATTACCGTGAGAGCTACGACCTGTTCGCGACCAGCGGCATTCTCTTCAACCATGAGTCGCCACGCCGCGGACTCGAGTTCGTGACGCGCAAAGTCACGTATGCCGCCGCCCAGATCAAGCTGGGACTGGCCAACGAGTTGCGCCTGGGCAACTTGAACGCCAGGCGGGATTGGGGTTTTGCCGGTGACTATGTGCGCGCGATGTGGCTCATGCTGCAGCAAGATGAGCCGGGCGACTACGTCATCGGCACAGGAGTCGAGCACAGCGTCAGGGAGCTGGCGGAACTGACGTTCGGCTGCCTGGACCTCGATTGGCAAGAATACGTGGTGCACGATGATCGGTTGCTGCGC
>CANPVY010000330.1 GCA_947581845.1 uncultured bacterium
TACGAGCAGGTGTGTACCGGGACCACCGGGCACGCGGAGGCCGTCCAGATCACGTTCGACCCCACGGTCATCTCGTTCCGCGAGCTGCTCGAGGTCTTCTTCACCATCCACGACCCCACCACGCTCAACCGACAGGGCCCCGACCTGGGCACTCAGTACCGCTCGGCCATCTTCTATCACACGCCCGAGCAGAAGGCGATCGCCAGCCAGGTCATCGCCGAAGTCGAGAGATCGGGCATCTGGGACGACCCGATCGTGACCGAGCTCACACCGCTCGAGGCGTTCTACCCGGCCGAGGAATACCATCGGGACTATTTCCGGCAGCACCCGAACCAGCCCTACTGCCAGGCGGTCGTCGCGCCCAAGCTGGCCAAGTTCCGTAGCGCCTACTTGGCAAAGCTCAAGAAGTAGCGAAGCGACGCCGCGTACGGAACCGCTCGGAACGCGCCGCCGCTGACCGCGCGCAGGTCGCTGAAAGGAGCTCTGCCGCAGGGCGGCGCCGGGGGACCGACGAGCGAAGTTGGTCTTAGTCGGCGAGCGGCGTCCTGCAGACCGTTTCCGGCACGAAGCGGTAGACGATCCAGGCCGCGATCAGCGTCAGCAAGCCAGCGACCAGGAAGGGCAACTCGAAGAAGAGCACGGCGAACACGCCGGCGGCGAGCGGGCCCACGGCCAGACCGAACCCGAAGCCCATGGTGAGGACGCTCATCTGCCGGCCCTCGCCGCCCGCACGCGACAGGTCGGCCGCCAGCGCGAAGGCGGGCGCGGCGATCCCCGCCGAGGCCAGCCCCTGGACCAATCGCAGTCCCGTGAGCTGAGCCGTGCTCGCGGCCAGGCCAAGCAGGGCTGTCGCCGGTGCCATGAGCAGCAGTCCCGCGATAATCACGGGCCGGCGGCCGATATGGTCCGAGACGCGGCCCAGCGGGATCTGGAACAGCAGTCGGCTGACCATCAGCGCGCTGAAGGCGATGCTGAATCCGATCGCCGTCTGTTGCAGGCGCGCGTTGAACTCGTTCTCGAGCGCGGCCAGCATCGAGAAGTCGCTGGCCATCACGAACGTGATGAAGCCGGCGCCGAGGATGCCCCCGCTCAGCAGCTCGCGATCGAAGATCCGGAAGCGACCGCCTGCCTGGGCCGGTGCAGCCACCTGGACGTCGTGGACCCAGACCTGAACCAGCAAGACGCCCAACAGAATGAAGCCGGCGCCGACCGAGAAGGCTGTGCTGAACCCGAAGTGCTCGTAGACGATCCCGCCGATCAGTGGCCCGATCGCGAACCCGATCATGCGCATTGTGCTGTACACGCCCATCGACCCGCCGCGCGTCTCCTTGACGGTGATCATCGCCATCAGCGCCATGGCCGCCGGGATCGTGATGCCGACGGCAAGGCCCTGAAGCGAGCGGAGCAGGAACAGGTCGCTGAAGTGCCGTGCCGGGATGAAGCCCAGGGTCGCCGCGGCCATGAGCAGGAGGCCGACCTGGATCAGCACCTTGCGTCGGCCGATCCGGTCACTCAGCGCGCCCATCACGGGTTGAAATACGGTGCTCACCAACCCGTACAGCGAGATGAGCAGCCCGACCCGGACCGGCTCGGGAATCCCGAACCAGTGGGCGGGCAGCCGGGCCACGTAGATCGGCAGGGCGATGAACAGGATGCCGTTGCCGATGGCGTCACCCATGCGGGCCACGGACAGAGCCAGCACCGGCCGGCTGGCGCCGATGCTGTGGGCAAGAGAGCGGATCACGAGACCTGTAGGCTCAGCTTCGCTATGGATCGCGGACTGGTCCCAACATACACCAGCCGGTAACCGAATACACCCCCACAGCGGGAAGATGCCACAGGCGCCCGCACGGCATCGCGCCGAACCCGACGACGTTGCATCTTGTCCGGTGACCGTCGTGTCCGATCCTGCTGCCCGGCGCCCCGAACCATGTTCAAGTCCTCCACCTTCAAGAGGTACTTGCTCCCTGGCTTCGTCTTCCAGTCCGTCGTCATCGCCGGCGGCTACGGGACGGGTCGTGAGCTGGTCGAGTTCTTCCTCACGCAGGGCCCGCGAGGCGGCCTGCTGGCCATAGCCGTCTCCACCGCCATCTGGAGCGCGGTCTGCGCGGCGACCTTCGAGTTCGCTCGCCTCTTCCGCGCCTACGACTACCGCAGCTTCTTCAGTCACCTGCTGGGCCGCGCCTGGTTCCTCTACGAGGTTTGCTACTTCGCGCTGCTCGCCATCATTCTGGCGGTGATCGCCGCGGCGGCCGGCTCGATCCTACAGGAGACGTTCGCGCTGCCCTACGCGATCGGTGTGCTCGGCATCATGGCCGCCGTCGGGTTCCTGGTGTTCCGCGGCAGCGCCACCATCGAGCGGGTGCTGGCCTTCTGGTCCTTCGTCCTCTACACCGTCTACCTGCTCGTCGTCGTGTTGTCCGTCCGCAAGTTCGCTGTCGAGACCACTGTGGCCTATCAAACCGCTGAAATCGGAGCCGGCTGGATCGTGGCCGGCGTGCGCTATGCGGCCTACAACCTGGCCATCATCCCGCCCATCCTCTTCGTGCTGCGCCACGTGCAGCGACGGCGCGAGGCGCTGACGGCCGGCCTGCTGGCGGGCCCGATCGGCATCATCCCGGGCTTTCTCTTCTACGTCGCCATGAGCGCCCACTACCCGGACATCCTCACACGCCCGGTACCGGCCAACTACCTGCTGGAAGCCCTGGGCTCGCGGCCGATTCAGCTGGCCTTCCAAGTCGTCCTCTTCGGTACACTGATCGAGACGGGCACCGGGCTGATCCACGCGGTGAACGAGCGGATCGCGGCGGTCTACCGTGAGAAAGGCCGCTCGATGCCCGACCGCCTGCGGCCGCTGACCGCGCTGGCCCTGCTGGTGGGTGGCTCGGCACTGGCGAGCTTCGGGCTGATCGAGCTGATCGCCAGGGGCTACGGCACCCTGACCTGGCTGTTTCTGGTCGTCTTCGTCGTCCCCATCCTCACGTGGGGGGTCTACCTTATCCGATCCAGGTCTCCGGAAGCCGCTGCACAGCCACAGCGTTGAGGCGCCTTTGGCGTGGGCTCGCGCTAGCCGCTATCGCGCCGGACCTTCCCCTTTCCCATCTTGTCCGGGGTGAGTATCTCGAGCCGTAGCGGTCTCCTATCTCGTGCCGGGCTGAGCTGATGACGGCAGACGAATTCACGATCCGGCCGCTCGAGTCGAACGACGACTTCCTACAGTGCGTCGCCCTGCAGCATGAGACCTGGGGCGCGGATTTCCGCGAGGGCGTTCCCCCGTCGATCCTCCTCTGCACCCAGAAGGTCGGTGGCGTGGCGGCCGGCGCCTTCGACGCGGACGGCCGGCTGGTGGGCTTCGTCTTCGGGCTGTCCGGGGTGCGGGGGGGCCGGCTGGCTCACTGGTCGGACATGCTCGCCGTGCGTGAGGATGTCCGCCGGCTGGGGATCGGGGTCCGTCTCAAGGGCTACCAGCGTCAGCAGCTCCTGGAGCACGGCATCGAGGTCGCCTACTGGACCTATGATCCGCTCATGTCCTCCAATGCCCACGTCAACATCAACCGGCTGGGTGCCCGACCGGTGGAGTACGTCCCCGACATGTACGGTGACACGACAGGCAGCCCGCTGCACGCGGGGCTGGCCACCGATCGCTTCGTCGTGGAATGGCAGCTCAGGGACCCGCGCGTCGAGGCGGCGCTGGCCGGCACACCGCCTGCCGAGTCGGCGGCGGCCGGCACACCGAT
>CANPVY010000331.1 GCA_947581845.1 uncultured bacterium
TCTGTCGTTGGGAGCCTTGGCCGCGATTACCAGCGAAGAAACCGGACGCGCCTTCTTCAGTGACGGTGGTCACACCGAAGAGTTCGTCGTCGAGCCGCTCAGCCAATACGGCATCCTGCGCGCCCAGCAAGACTTCCGTTCCGGCGCCTCGCAGGTCGGGGCCATCTTGACCGCAACGCACCGCGAGTTGCCCGACGACGGCAGCCTCGACGACCTGACCTCCAGCGCCTACAGCTTCGGCCTGGATTTCGAGCACAACTGGGGCGGCGTCAGCTCGCGGGACTGGGCGATCCACGGTTTCCTGGCTGGGAGCCTCGTCGAGGGATCGACCGATGCGCTGCTCGAGGTGCAGGAGTCGAGCAATCACTACTTCCAGCGACCGGACGCGACGCGTTATTCCGTGGACTCGACGGCCACGTCGATGAGCGGCGTCAACTGGCGGCTCGAACTCGAACGGCAAAGTGCCGAGCATTGGACCGGTTCGGTCTGGATCGCTGAAGTCTCGTCGGGCTTCGAGGTCGGCGACCTGGGCTTCATGCAGGGCAACGAGCGTCTGGACGCCGGCTTCCGCGTCGGCTACCACGAAATCGCACCCGGCTCCCTGTTCCGAAGCTACAGGATCAACCTCTTCACCCACCACAACTGGCGGCATGAGGCGCTGGACGATGCCCTCTCGTGGAACTCCTGGAAGTCCGCTCACGAAACCGGCTGGTACAACCTGCGCAGTCATTTCGAGTTCCTGAACTACTGGAGCCTGGATCTCAACGCGCGCTATTCGCCCGAGTCACTGAGCGACAGTGAAACGCGCGGTGGCCCACTGATGATCAGACCGGGCTCGACTTCCTTCGAGGCTCGCCTGGGTACCGACCGCCGCGGGGCGCTCTACATCCAACCAACCTTGGAGTACCGGAACGGCCACCGGGGAGGCTACCGCTGGGAATCACGGCTCGAAATCGTAGTCCGACCGGCACCCAGCCTGGAGATCCAGCTTCAGCCTGAGCACGCACGAGAAATCGAGCCCGCCCAGTACGTGACGAGTACGGACGACCTCGGCTACGAGCCTACCTATGGGCCCCGCTACCTCTTCTCCGACCTCAAACGACGGCAGCTGTCGCTCGAGACAAGGCTGAACGTGACCTTCAACCCGAAGCTCACCTTCCAGCTCTACGCCCAGCCACTGATCTCGTCCGGTGACTACCTGACCTACAAGCAACTCAAGGAGCCGGAAAGCTTCGAGTTCGACGTCTTCGAGGAGGGCACCGCAACCGTTGTCGGTGACGAGATCGCATGTATCGGCGGTCGCACCTGCGTGCACGATGATGAGCGCTACGTCGACTTCGATGGCGATGGGTACGTCGATGACTCCTTCTCCGATAGGGCCTTCAACATCCGATCACTGCGGCTGAGCGCGGTCCTGCGCTGGGAGTACTTCCCGGGATCGACGCTGTTCCTCGTGTGGCAGCAGAATCGCCGTGAGCGGGCGGACATCGGCTCCTTCGACCTGGATCGCGATCTCGACGCCCTCTGGGCCGCCGATTCCGAGAACGCCTTTATCCTGAAGGTCAACTACTGGCTGGGGCTCTAGCGCCCGCTGCTCCCCGCACCGCCCACACCGGTCTCTTCCAGATCCCTCCCCTTCATGACGCGGATCAGCAACCAGCTGTAGATGGCCAGGTTGACGACCAACACGAAGATGCCCAGCACAATTTGGAGCTCGCGCGTCAGCGCCCGGGGATAGAGCACGGGAAGGATGTAATGCTCGATGAAGCCGCCCCGGTAGCCGCTCGCTCCGCTACGCACGCGTAGCCAGTTCTCCAACGGCGTGAGTGGGCACACCCAGCCGTAGAACTCGATCAGCGCCGCCCACACGGCCGCCGGGATGTGTAGCCAGACGATGCGCCGCCATCTGAGCACCAGCAGCCCGCCGCCCACGGCGAACAGGACGAAAACGAAATGCGCGACAACCGTCAGGTCGGCGAGCAGTCGATAGGAGTTCATACTCGATATACAAATGAAGCGACGCGCTTCATACAAGCTAATGAGAGCGATGCTGATTGCGCCAACCTCTCGGGCCGCCCAATCTTACGATCGCAGCTCACGGCACATGAGGAGGCTCGCAATGACCAGGTGGCTTGCAGCGGTGCTGCTCGCCTGCGCCCTGACCGCAGGCCCGACGACGGGCGCCGCCGAGGTTGTCCGCGTCGAGGTACAGCGGCGCGAAGACGTGCTCGGCGGGCGTCCCTTCGGAGCGATTGGCCCCTACGAGAAGATCGTGGGCAGAGTCTACTTCGCCTTCGATCCGCGCAATCCGCTGAACGCTCGGATCGTCGACCTGGACCGGGCCCCGCGTAACGCTGACGGATTGGTCGAAGCTTGGGCGAACTTCATGGTGCTCAGGCCGAAGCGACCGATACCGGGCGGCGGGATCGCGTTGCTCGAGGTGAGCAACCGCGGAGGCAAAGCCTCGCTGGCCTACTTCAACGGCGCTGCCCGCAGCCTCGATCCGTCGGAGGCCGACGATTTCGGGGATGCCCTGCTGATGCGTCTCGGCCTGACCATCATCTGGGTCGGCTGGCAGCACGACGTGCCGCCCCAGGAAGACCTGCTCCGCCTCCAGGTCCCAGTCGCCGTCGGCGAACGTGGCACAGCGCTCGAGGGGTTGGTCCGGGCCGATTGGACGGTGGACCGGGAGACGCAGACCCTCGATCTCGGTCACCGGAACCACATCGCTCATCCGGTCTCCGACCCCGATCATCCGGACAACGTCCTCACCGTGCGCGACGGTCGCCTGGCCCCACGGCAACTCGTGCCGCATAGCGAATGGCGCTTCGCCCGTAAGCATGGCCCGCTCGTCATCGACGACCGGACCCATATCTATATGAGCGAGGGCTTCCAGCCCGGGAAGATCTACGAGCTGGTCTACCGTGCCCGCGACCCGAAAGTCGTCGGCCTAGGGCTGGCGGCGATCCGTGACATGATCTCCTACGCCAAGCACGATCCCACGAGCCCCTTCCCCGTCAGATACGGGGTCGCCATCGGCATCTCACAGACGGGACGCTTCCTGCGCCACTTCGTCTACCAGGGCTTCAACACGGACGAGCAGGGCCGGAAAGCTTTCGATGGCTTGATGATTCACACCGCTGGGGCCGGTCGCGGAAGCTTCAACCATCGTTTCGCGCAGCCGTCGCGCGACGCCCACCGGTACTCCGCGTTCTTCTATCCCACCGACATCTTCCCGTTCAGCAGCCAGACCCAGACCGATACGCTGACGGGTCGGACCGACGGGTTCTTCGCGCACCAGCACGATGACGCGAACCTCCCGTACGTCTTCTTCACGAACACGGGCTACGAGTACTGGGGACGTGCCGCATCGCTGCTGCACACCACGATTGACGGCACACAGGATCTCGAGCTCTACCCGAACGAACGTATCTATCATCTGGCCAGCGGCCAGCACTTCGTGGGACGCTATCCGCCGCCCGCGGACAGCCGGCTTCCGAATTCCCGCGCTTATCGCGGCAACCCGCTCGACTTCCTCCTGACGATGCGGGCTCTGCTGCTCCA
>CANPVY010000332.1 GCA_947581845.1 uncultured bacterium
CGCAGCGGGCACGACGGGTAACGCAGGAAGAAGCGCTCGATGTGCTACAGGCGGAGCACGAGCGCGGGCATGTGCATACGGCGTACTTCAAGGACGCCTGCGACAACCGCTTCTACGCGATCTGCAACTGCTGCTCCTGCTGCTGTGGCGGCCTGGAGGCGATGGTGAAGTACGGGGTGCCGATGGTCGCGTCCTCGGGCTACGTGGCACAGGTTGACGAAGAGACGTGTGACGCGTGCGGGTACTGTGAGGCCGCCTGCCCGTTCGAGGCGGTCACTGTTGGTGAGATAGCCGTCGTAAACTGGGAGAAGTGCATGGGCTGCGGTGTGTGCGAGGTTCAATGCGATAGCGGGGCCATCACGCTGGTGCCTGATGAGCGCAAAGGGCTCCCGCTGGATGTACAAGTGCTCGGAGTGGAAGAGGCATGTCTGACCTGACCGAACTCTCGCAAGGCGATCTGTTCGCGCCGCCTGATCCCATCGTCACCTGCAGGACACTGGACGAGCTGCACGGTTTGATCCGGGCCTGCACGAAGTGCGAGGAGCTGGCGGAGTACCGAACCCAGGCGGTGCCGGGGGCGGGCCCGCCGGATGCCCGGGTCGTCTTCATCGGCGAAGCGCCGGGCCGTTGGGAGGACCGCAAGGGCGAGCCGTTCGTCGGCGATGCCGGCGCCTATCTGACGGAGCTGCTGGACAAGATCGGGCTGACGCGGGCGGAGGTCTTCATCACCAACATCTTGAAGTGCCGGCCGCCGGAGAACCGCAACCCGAAGGCGCCGGAGATGGACAACTGCGCACCGTACCTGGAGCGTCAGCTAGCGTTGATCAAGCCGGATGTCGTCGTGCTCTTGGGCCGGGTCGCGCTGGAGCGCTTCTACCCGAAGGAGAAGATCACCGAGGCCGCCACCGTCCCGCGCCGCAAGACCATCGGCGGCCACGAGATGATCTTCCTACCCCTTCTGCACCCGGCGTTCGGCATCCGCCGGCAGGACCTCAAGCCGGAGATCGAGCGCCAGTTCTGGAAGATCCGCGAGGTGCTCGACGGACTGGCTACTCGTACCTGAGGATCGCCAGACCGGCGTCGATGCCGATCCCGGCGTTCAACCAGAGCTGCAGGTCCTGCGTGTCGCCGTCCGCGTCGAGTTCGATGTAGTACGGGCTGGAGCCGGCGAGGAACTCGCTGATCGAGTCCGAGCGGAACGTCGCGAACGTCTCCTGCAGCGGCTGTAACGCGTAGACCGGATCCCCTCCACCCGGCGGGCTCACCAGCAGGATATCGCGCATCAGCCACTTGGGGATCTGATAGCGGTCCGCCAACCCGGGGATGTCCTGGTCCTCGGCCCAGAGGGCGACGGCCCAATCGGCGAACAGCCGGAAGAACGACTCGCCTGTCTGGGCTACCACGTTGGCGACGCCGTTTTGCGGCTTCTGGGTCAGGTCGCGGAAGATGAAGTCGCCGTACTGCTCCGCAATCCAGCGCAGGAATACCCAGGCCGCGCCACGTTCCTCCAGGGTACCCGACCCTTCTGTCACGGTGAGTGAGTAGCCGCTCGGTTCCTCCAGATACGCGAGCAAGCGGCCGAAGTTGCTCAAGTAGAGGTCGTTGGCCAGATCGATATCGCCCGCATCGTACGCCGCGTCGCCGCCCAGCTCCTCGGCCATGTGGGCCATGCCCTCACTCAGCCAGAGCGTCTCGGGCTCTCCCTGTTGGCCCCTGTCCATGACCTTGTAGCGCCAACTGATCATGTGCTGGGTCTCATGGACCATCACGCCCGGCAAGTGCCTCAGCACGTACTCCTTGATGCGCTCGTCGCTGAACTCGCCGGTCGGGTCTGGCACCAGGCCGTAGAAGAGCTCGGCCTCGTTGGAGAAGCGAGTGACGGGCAACACGTCGGGCTGGCGCTCGATCAGGTCGAGGCCCATGAAGAAGCCGACGATGACGCCCTCGGCACCCCGCTCGGTGAGTCCGTTCACGGTAGGTGAGAGCAGCACGACGACCCGACCGTTCTTATCCAGGTCTGTCGGCTCGCCGAAGAAATCGAGGTCGACGGCCAGCAGCTGCTCGTCGTAGATCTCGCCCAGGCGGTCGATGTCCTGCTGAGTGAGGCCATTAGCAGGAGCTGCCTCATCGATATAGAGAAGGGAGTTCACGCCGACATACATGAGCGTCGCGGTCACGCGATCGAAATCGTCCTCCGTCGCGTCGATCAGCTCGACCTCTACGTTATTGAGCACGTAGAAGTTGCGCTCGCTGCCCAGCTCCGGCCCGGCGACACGCTGCGGTCCAGGTGACGGCTCGGCCGGCGCCAGACCGGCGGCGGCCAGCTGGCGCTCGAAGGCGCGTAAGCGGTCATGGAAGCTGCGCGGCCGGGCACGTGGCGCGGCATCCGCAGCAGCGAACGTCACCGAGTTGCTCCCGAGGGTGACCTGGAAGTTACCCTCCTGCTCGAACTCGGCGCTCAGCGCGACCAGCAGGTACTTCGCGGTACCGCCATCGGCGGGCAGCAGGGCGCACTGGACATCCGCGCTCCCTTCGATCACCAGGACCTGACCGACTTCGAAGGGATCCGCGGGCACGGAGACGTTGAGAGTCTGTGCCCCGCTGGTGAAGCCACCGACGCGCACGCGAACGCTGACCACCTGGGTCGTGCCCCCGCATACGCCGGCCGGGGCCGGTACCACGGTGTTGAGCACCGCCGGCGATCCATCCACCCGGCTCACCACCTCACCTTCCACGCCGTCGAATAGGACATCGGCCTGCATACCGGCCGGCAGGTTGCTCACGCGCACCTCGACGGTGTCGCCGGGATCCGCACTGCTCGGCGTGATCGAACTCAGCGCCGGACCGGGCAGTGCCGTCAGCGTGAAGCTCACAGGCGCGAGATTGCGCACTCTGGCACGGACGACCAGGTCGCTGGCGGAGTCGCGGAGCGCGATGCGCGTAGCGGCGACCCCGCTCTGGTCGGTTCTGACCGTCAGCCCCCGCGTGGGCAGAGCTACGAGCGTATCCAAATCCCAGGTGATGGTGCGGTCCTCGATGTCCTGCGTTGCCCCCGGATCGATGCGGTGGATCTGCACCACCAGCGGTTCGCTCAGCACGGTGCCGGCGAGACCGGTCTGGCCGTCGCCGGATACGAGGATGAGCTCGAACTGGTCTGGGCTGAGGCCAGTGGGGCCGTCGTCGCCGCAGGAAGCGGCGGCAGCGATCGCGAGAATTAGAACCAGAGCCTTAACGACGTACCTAGGCCGTCCCATCCTCTCTCCTCATTCTGAGTACACGCCGGACTACCTGAATACGGATCCCGCGCTCTCTGGCGTATCGCACTGTCGCTCGCAACCGCCGAGCACGACGGGGACAGGGGGCTATACGACGGGAACACTAAGGTATCCCAGAGGGTGGCGTGAATCCAGCCACCAATTCTCGGACCCCAGCGAGCGCTACGGTGTTCCGGCCGGCGATCCGCGGGAGACGTCGCCGCCAGACCGGCTCACCCTCAGCGTCGAGTGTCTCCCCTCTCGATATCCGTGAGGTCGATGACC
>CANPVY010000333.1 GCA_947581845.1 uncultured bacterium
AAGGGATGCAGCGTGCCGAACAGAGCGATGGCGGCCGCAAACCTGGGCGTCTGCGTCAGCGCCCAGGCGGTCAGATGGGCGCCGTAGCCGCTTCCGTAGATGGCGATCCTTGCCGGATCGGCCACGCCCATAGCGATCACACGGTCTATGCCGGCCACGAGGTCGACCAGCTCGCCGCCCGCCAGATCCCAACGTCTCGCCGTCGCGAAACTTTCGCCGTACCCGGGACTGCCGCGAGGGTTGGGTGCCAGCACGGCGTAGCCCTCGGCGGCGAAGAGCTGGTGGGTGCCGGTCTGATCGAGGACGTCACGCACGCGGTTCCAGCGGTCGCCACCCGGGTTCACGAGCAGCGGGTAGCGCTGCCCTTGCTCGTATGCGGCGGGATAGATCAACAGTCCCTCCAGTGCCAGACCGTCGGGTGCCGTCCAGCGGATAGTCTCCTTACGACCCAGCCTCCAGTTCGAGACCTGAGTGTTGAACTGGGTCAGCTGCTCAATCTGTGTGCCGCTCAGGCTGTACAGCTCGTCCGCTTCCGTCGCCGAGCCTCGCACGGCAAAGATGGTCGCGCTGATGGGGGCGGCGTCGAAGGCGCCATAGTTGTAGTCGCCGCTGGTCAGCTGTGCGATAGCGCCATTGCCCCGCAGCGCGAACAGGTGCGTGTGGGTACCCACCGCCGCCGTAAACAACAGGTCACCGCCAGGGGGCCAGGCGTGCTGGATGACCGTGCGGTCGAAGGCGTCGGTGAGGTTACGCGGAGAGCCGCCTGTCGCCGGGATGCTGAACAGTTCGGTCTGCGAGCGCGGGTGGTTCGAGTTCTGGGGTGCGCGGAAGATGATGGTGCGGCCATCCGCCGACCAGATGGGCGCGATCTCGGGGCCGGGTCGAGCCGTGAGCCGGCGGGTCCTGCGAGACTCCAGGTCGAGCACCCGCAAATCATAGTTGAGGTCGCCAGCTCCCGTGCCGTTGGTGCTGTAGACGATGGAGCGGCCGTCGGGACTTACCGCGATCTCCCGGATCCCTGGATCGCCGCCCCAGACGTGCGCCGCCGTGTCACCCGGTACCGCGACTCGCCAGATCTCCCGGGCCTCGCTCGTCGGGTTGATGGTGAGGGCGAAGACGATGCCGCCGGGCGCCCAGCCGTGGTCGATAACGCCACCTGGGAGCCGGGCGATCTGAGCAGGCTCGCCGCCGGAGAGCGGCTGCACCGCCCACAGCTGTAGTCCCGCATCCGGCGGTAAGTCAGCGCCTCCGCTGGGCGCGAGAAAGGACAGCCAGGCGCCATCGAACGACCAGTGTGGCGAGTGGATGCCGTGCGGACTCGGCGGCACGGCCGTCCTGCGCCGATCGATCTGCCAAATGTAGAGGGCGGTCTGGTACTCGTCCGCTTCCAGGTCGGCCTGCGTCACGGTGAACGCCACGGAACCGCCGTCGGGCGCGACCTGGACCGCGTGTATCCGTTTGAGGCGTGAATACTCCTCAACGGTTACAGGCACCTGCGGCGTTTGTACGCCCTGAGTGGCGATCAGCAGCAACAGGTGAGGGAGATCCATCCTCGGTTCGCTCTCCTCTGGCCTGATACAACAGCGGCGTGGTCGGGCGGCAAATTGGGATGTGGCTGGTAAGGGACACAAGGTGTGTCAGGAGAGGTCAGGTGAGAGTCCACGTCTGTGGCTCTACTTCTCACCATCCACCAGGGGTCCCTCGGCAAGCTCTCGGCTCTCGTCGAAGGCTACTCGGCGAGCAGCCGCCAGCCTACTGCGACGACCGCCCAAAGCGTGAAGGCAGCGGCGCCATAGATGATCGCGTTCTGCCAGGTGAAGATCCGCCGGGCGCCTCGTGGCTCGGGCTGGATCGCTGCCGCTGGGCGGTCGCCGAGACCACTCCTCGGTTCGGGTGTGGCCCTGGAGCCCGGGCGCGTCAGCGCCGGCATGCCCTCCTGGATGTACGCCGTGACGAGTACGACGGGCAGGCCGATGATCAGGAGAACCAGAGCCAGCAGGGTGAACCAGCCGGGCAGGCTGCGGGTGGCTACGAGCGTCTCGATCACCTCGAAGACGAGAACCGCGACCACCAGGTACATGATGAGCACCTGCCAGAGCCAACGCCGGTGGATTTCGCGGAGTAGCTGTCCGAGAGCTTTCACTTACCTCCTCGACGGTGGTATGCTCGAGCGCGCGCCGCGCCAATCGGGCTGATGAACACTCGAACGCTACAAGATGCAAAGCGTGCCTGCGAGGATCAACGACCTCGCGATTTTGGCTGCGGTGCTGCCGCGGTGCGGCGGGTCAGGCAGTGAGATTCAGTTACACGATCGTTACATCACGGTTACTCGGCCTTATCACCTTGTCGGTAGTTTTCCAGGGCGACAAGAGGTATTGGAAGCTGGAAGGGTCAACGCGATGAGTCAGCACAACTTCGCGGGGCGCGGCTTCTATTTGGCTGTGCCTTCGCTGATTCTGGGGCTGGTGACCGGCTGTGCCGGCGACCGTGCCGCCAGCGGAGACGAGCTGCGCGGCGCCGTACATATCGACGGCTCGAGCACCGTGTATCCGGTTACCGAGGCGGTGGTGGAGGAGTTCCAGGCCGCGCACCGGGGCGTTCGAGTGGCGGTTGGCGTTTCCGGCACTGGCGGTGGCTTCGAGAAGTTTTGTGCCGGCGAGGCCGAGATCGCGGACGCCTCTCGAGCGATCAAGCCCAGCGAGCTGGAGCGCTGCCGTTCGCACGGGGTCGACCCGGTCGGTTATCCCATAGCTCTCGACGGCCTGTCGGTGGTCGTGAACCCGGCGAACGAGTTCGTCTCCTGTCTCACCGTCGATGAGCTGAGACGCATCTGGGAGCCGGGCAGCGGAGTGGAGACCTGGCGTGATGTGCGGCCCGAGTGGCCCGAGCAAAGGATCGAACTGTACGGGCCGGGCGTGGATTCGGGCACCTTCGACTACTTCACTGAGAGGATCGTCGGCGAGGAGGACGCCAGTCGGCCGGATTACGCGGCTAGCGAGGACGATAACGTGCTGGTGAGTGGCGTTGCCGGCGACCGCTTTGCGCTGGGCTACTTCGGGCATGGTTACTACGTCGAGAACTCGGACGCGCTGAAGCTGGTGGCGATCGACGGGGGCGGCGGCTGTGTGTTGCCGAGCGCAGAGACGATCAGGAGCGGGGAGTACAGTCCGCTGACGCGACTCCTGTACGTTTTTGCGGATCGGCCACAACTCGACCGCGAAGAGGTGGTCGCCTTTCTGCGCTACTACGTGGAGAACGCGAGCAGGCTGGCGCCGGCGGTAGGATACGTGGCGCTTCCTGACAGCGCATACGAAGAGGTGTTGAGCGCGATCGGATGAGGAGAACGTGGCGGAAGCGGTAGCGGCCTCGCCGCCACCAGGGGCGGGTGAGCCGGTAGGGGCTTCGACGCTCGCTCTGTCTCGGGCGCGCCGCTGGCGTGAGCGAGCGATCCGCGGCGCGCTGTTGGCCTGTG
>CANPVY010000334.1 GCA_947581845.1 uncultured bacterium
CCCCGCCGCTCGGGCCTCGCCCAGCGATCACGCAAGCGCGGCCGTTCCTCGGGTCGCCGCGCTGCCTCCAGCGACACCGGGGCGCCGCGCTCCCGCATCCCGAGCTCGTCCAGCGAGATCACCTCTTCCGGCGGCACCGACTCACGCCGGCCCGGGTGATCCACCGTTCGAGGCCTCGACTCGCGCGGCCGACGAGGCGCGGACGGGATGCGAGCTCGGGCGGCGTCAGCTGGCGCCGCAGGCCGCGCGCGTGGATCGACCTTGGGGCGCCGCTCCATGTTGAGCCCCAGCTCCTCGGCGATCAGGTCCTGGAGCGCGCGCGGTAGACCCTCGACGGTCGTCCCCTCGTCCGCCTCCGGCTCCGCCTCTGGCGGTGCCGGAGGCTTCGCCTTCTGCGCGGCCTTGAGGAACCTGTCCACCAGGCCGATGAGGATGAACAGGATGAGCAGCGTGATGAACTGATCCACAGCCCTCGCCTCCCTACCTCTCAGTCGGTGGAGCCGTCGCCGCCCCTGGTCCTACGTTCCTCACGCCCGCTCTCCGCGATCGACTCGCGCATCGACGTGTCGCTCGCGATATTTTGGTAGCGTGCGTAGTCCATTACGCCCAGGTTGCCCGATCGGAACGCATCCGCCATCGCCAGCGGCACCTGCGCCTCCGCCTCCACCACGCGCGCCCGCATCTCCTCCACCAGCGCCCGCTTCTCCTGTTCGGCCGCGACAGCCATCGCGCGGCGCTGCTCCGCCCGCGCCTGGGCCACGCGCTTGTCCGCCTCCGCCTGGTCGGCCTGCAGCTCGGCACCGATGTTCTTGCCCACGTCTACGTCCGCGATGTCGATCGAGAGGATGTCGTACGCCGTCCCGGAATCGAGCCCTTTCTCGAGTACAGTCCGAGAGATGGAATCCGGGTTCTCCAGCACGGCCTTGTGGGAGTCGGCAGAGCCGATCGTGGACACGATCCCCTCGCCCACCCGCGCGAGGATCGTCTCCTCGCCGGCGCCACCCACCAGACGCGGCAGGTTGGCCCGCACGGTCACACGTGCCAGGGCGATCAGCTGGATCCCGTCCTTGGCCATCGCCGCCACCTTCGGCGTCTGGATCACCTTCGGGTTCACCGACACATGCACTGCCTCAAGGACATCACGCCCTGCCAGATCGATAGCCGTGGCCTTTTGGAAGCTCAGGTCGATCGCCGCCTTGTCCGCGCTGATCAGCGCCTTCACCACATTGTTCACGTTGCCGCCCGCAAGGTAGTGACCCTCGAGGTCTCTGATGTTGAGCCGCAGCCCGGCCTTGGTGGCGGCGATGAGCGGCCAGATGATGCCCGCCGGACTCACCTTCCGGAGCCGCATTCCGATCAGCGTGGTGATTGGCACGTAGGCGCCTGACGCCCAGGCCGTGATCCACAGCCGCACCGGCACCATCCAAAGGATGAAAACGATCACCACGAAACCCGCGATCAGCAGAAACAGCGGGATACCAAAGATCAACTCGTCCATTTCGTCTTCCCTTCTCGTAGGCGATCAAGCGGCACTGTCTAAGCTTCCGGGCAGCTCGCCCGGCGACCGGGCGCAGCACATCAGCCAGACTGCTGCGCGGTCACCTCGCGCACGACCGTGCGATAGCCCTCCGATCGCAGGATCTCTATGGCGCTGCCCGCCTCGATCCAGGGTCCCTCGCTCACCACGTCGATCCGTTCATCTCCGAAGACCCCTACGCCTGAGGGGCGCAGCGCGCTCGCCGCCCTGCCGATCCGGCCAACCAGCTCAGGGCGGACATCGCCGGAGACATAGCCGGCCTCCCTAGTCATCGCTTCACGCAGGAAGATACCGCTCAGCCGGCGGCTCCAGCGCAGATGGCGCAGGAACGCGTAGGCAAACGTCCCGGTGAGGGCCATCGCCGCGACCACCACGGTGAAGGCCATGCCCAGGTCCGCCAGCGTCGGGAAGCGGCCCAACATCGAGAGCACCACTCCGGCGCCCAGCGCGACGATGCCGAGCGCGCCAGCCACACCGAAACCCGGAATCACGAACACCTCCAGCCCAACCAGGACGAGGCCGGCCGCGATCAGCAGCAGCTCTTCCCAGCCGGCGAGCCCGACGAGCAGGTGAGCCCCAAAGAACAGCGCCAGCCCGGTCAACCCCACTAGCCCGCCGAACCCGAAGCCCGGTGTCTTCACCTCGAACAGCAGACCGAGGAACCCGAGTGTGAGCAGCAGCGGCGCCACCAGCGGGTTGGTCAGGAAGCGAACGATCACCTCCGCCCAGTTCGGGCTCGTGGTCAGCACGCCAGCACCCGGCACGCCCAACCCGGCCAGCAGACTTTCCAGCGTGGCATACTCCCCTCTCGCGTAGCCAAACGCCAGCGCCTCGTCGGCCGTGAGTGTGAGCAGCTTGCCCGACTCCACGACACCCGGGATCGCGATCTCCTCGTCCACCATCGCCTCAGCGATGCGGGGATCGAGACCACGGGCCTCCGCCAGCGCTCGGAACTCCGATCGCATGGCGCTGACCATCTTCTCGCTCGCCTTCTGGCCCTCACCGGTCACCGGCGTCGCCGCGCCCAGCGTCGCGCCCGGCCGCACGTAGACGGCCTCCGTCGCCAGCGCGATCATCGCACCCGCCGACAGCGCCCGGTCAACGTAGGCATAGACCGGCACTCGCGACTCCTGGACCGCATCGACGATCTGCCAGGCCGCGTCGATGCGACCGCCCGGCGTGTTGATGTCGAGGACCGCAAAGCGTGCGCTTGCCTCCCAGGCCGCCTCGAGACTCCGGCTAACAAACGGGCCCAGCCCCTTATCGATCGTCCCCTGGATGGGGATGCGAAACACGGACTGCGCCGCGAGCGGGCTGAGCGGAGCGAGACAGATTGCCAGCGCGCTGACTGACAAGACCCGCAGAAAACGTCCCTGACGATTCATGGCGGTAACCCCTAGACGGGCCCCAGGTTAGTCGAACTAAGGACCCGCAACTCCTCGTAAGCCTGGGGATGACACGGAAAAAATACAGCCCGGCGCGTCGAGCGGCAACGCGAGTTCCGACGCGCCTCCACAACAGGTCAGGCGGCAGCGCCCTCGGCTACAGCGTCCATGCTGAGCTTGACAGTCAGGAGCGCGGCTCGGTAGCTTGACTGATCGAGCGTTCGACCCAACCGGAGCACTCGACCCACAGCCTGAACCAACGCACAGCTGACCAGCATGGCCGAACACGCCGTATCCCTATCCG
>CANPVY010000335.1 GCA_947581845.1 uncultured bacterium
CCCGATGATCCGGCCCTTCATCTCATCGTTGGGAAGCGGAACGACTGAGACCGTCGCCTCTGCAGCGTGGTCGGCGGCGATCTTCTCGATCGCCATCGCCACAATGTTGCGAGCCTCGCGCTCCGCCTTCCGCGTGGCCTCCTCCCTGATGCGGCGGACACGTTGAGCCGCCTCGGCACGCGCCTCTTCCTCCAACCTGCGCATCAGCTCCTGCTTGGCCTGCTTGGCGGACATCCCGGCCACCTGTTCGAGCCTGCGTTGCTGCTCGCTCACCAGCTCTCGGTAGCGGCTAGAACTCGACTCGACGGCCTGCTCCCGCTCCACGAGCTCGACCTCCCGCTTCTCCAGCGCATCGTGCTTCTGGTCGAGCAGCGCGTACTTGCGGTCGAGCATACTCTCACGATCATCCAGGCGCCGCTCGGTCCGCTCGCTCTCGCCACGACGCTTGGCCAGTTCTCTCTCCCAGCTCTCCTTCGCGCGCAGTACCTCTTCCTTGGCCAGCAATTCCGCGCTGCGCCGCACGTTCTCTGCGTCGCCCCGCGCGCCCTCGACGATCTTCTCCGCCTCCGCAGCTGCGCTGGCGCGCAGTTCCTTCATCCGGCCGAGCTCGAAGCGCCGCACGAGGAGGAAGCTGACGGCCCAGCCCACTACAACCCCGGCCGCGCCGACGATTAGGGCTACGATCACGTCCACAGCCGTCCCCTCCTATATCCAGTCCGGACCGCGATGGCGGAGGCCCGAACAGAAAAAGCGGCAAAGCCCTGAGACGGCCCTGCCGCTGGAAAACACTTGAACGACCGAAACGGTCGGAGAAAACAGGTTGAGCGCCGGCTTTAAGCGGCCGGCGAGAAGTCACCTAGGCGCCGAACGGCCCTATCCGCTCTCACTCCAGGTTCTACCGGGTACTGAGATTGCCAAGAGCATGTAACGGCGTCGATCACTATGCAGACTGCTTTCTCAGCGATTGTAGACATTTCCCAGACAGCCTCAGGGCTAACCAAAGATAGAGCCGCCCGAAGGGGTTCCGCAAGCTAGTCCCCGCCCGCCTGCTCGACCACGGCCAGCACCTCTGCCGCCAGGTGCTCCGCCCGCTTCTCGGCCAACCCCTTGACGGTCTGCACGCCCTCCCGCATGCGGAACAGCTGGTCGGTGACCGCCAGCGCCGTCAAGATCGCGACCTTCTTCTGATCCATAACGCCGCTCTCCTGACGGATCTCGCGGGCCGTGCGGTCAACGTGTTCCGCCACGCGCTGCGTGTATTCGGGGCTGGTCTCCGACTTGAGCGTGTAGGACTCGCCCAGGATCTGGACCTCGACCATCTGTTTGCCCTGGCTCCCTGCGCCCGTCATCGCATGTCCTCCAAGAACTCAACCTCGCGAGCGAGCTTCTCGGTCTGGCGGCGACCCTCTTCCAGCCGTCGCCGCAACCGCTCGTTTTCCTCACGCAGCCGCTTGATCTCGACGGCGGCCTCTGCGGCATCCAGCTCTTCCGAGACTCTGCCCAGCTCGTCCAGCAGCTGCTGCAGACGCCGTCGCTCTGCCTCCGACGACGCCGCCCGCTCACGCCAGACCTCAAGCTGGCGCAGCGCGCGGCGCACCGCACCCTCCAGGGCGTCGAACTGCGGAAAGTCGATGCCGGGCTTACGTCCCTCGGAGTTCGACATTCAACCTCTCCTCCAACGCCGAGATGATCCGGCTCATCGCCACCTCGATCTCATCGTCTGTTAGGGTACGATCCGGCGAGCGGAATCTCAAGCGCCAAGCGATGCTGCGAGTGCCCTCAGGGACCTTCTCGCCCTCGTAGACGTCGAAGACGGTCAGGTGCTCCAGGTGGTCCGGCGATACCTCACGTATCACGGCCCCCACCTCGGCGGTCGCTATGCCCCGGGGCACGATAAGCGCCAGATCGCGCTCCACGCCGGGATACACCGGCAGCGGCTGATACACCTGCGGCTGCACAATTGCCGGCAGGACCTCGAGCTCGCATCCCCAGACTGAGCCCGCCCAGCGCGGCGCCTCCAATGCGCTGGCCGGGAGCCGGCCTGCCCAACCGAGGCGAGCCCCATCCGGGTCCACCACGAGCAGCGGCTCCTCCAGGCTCATGGGTGTCGCGTCCTCGTCACCCCCGAGAGCTCGGATCTCTGCGATCGGCGCAGCTACGCCTGCCATGGAAGCCAGGATCCCCTTCAGGTCCCAGAAGTCCCAATCGGCGCTCGGGCCGGACCAGTGGAGGGGCGCTCGTCTACCCGTCCAGACAGCCGCTACCCGGATGCGTTCCTCAGGAGTCGGCCCGTCCGCCGAACGGAACACGGTCCCCAGCTCGAACAGTCGGATATCCCGCTGGCCGCGCGCGAAGTTGTACTCGACACGATGGACAAGTCCAGTCAGCAAGTCCTTCCGCAGATGGTCTTCGCGCTCGGACAGCGGATTGAGCAGATGCACTTCCCCCTCGACGGCCGGCGCAAACGATGAGGTCTTTGCCTCCAGGAAACCGAGGCCGACCATCAGTTCGCGCAAACGCGCCGAGACGGCGACATACTCGTCCTCCGGCACACTCGTGGGCCGAAAGGTCCCCATCTCGTCCGGGAACTCGCCGTAGCCATGACGTCGGGCTACCTCCTCGATCAGATCGACTTCGCCCTGCACGTCAGGCCGCCAGCTGGGCGCGGCGACGACCAACCGATCGCCCTTACTCTCGCTCACCTCGTAGCCGATCGGCTCCAGGCAACCTCTGATCGTCTCCTGGCTGAGTTCGACACCCAGCAGCTGGCTCACCCGTGACGACCGCAGCTCCAACACGGCTGCGCGCGCCGGGCGAGGGAACACGTCGATCACGTTGCCTTCCAGCCCGCCACCCGCCACGCTGAGGATGAGTTCGATGACGCGCTTGAGGGCGCGCGGTAGGCCCGCCTGGTCGATGCCACGCCGGAACCGATACGACGCATCGGTCTCGAGCCCCAGGCGCCGCGCCCCCTGTCGAATCCGCTTGGCACCGAAGTAGGCGCACTCGAGGAACACGTCCCGTGTGTCTTCGGTGACCTCGCTGGCTTCGCCGCCCATCAGGCCCGCCATCGCGGTCGGCACTCC
>CANPVY010000336.1 GCA_947581845.1 uncultured bacterium
CTCGGCGGCCACAGCGTCCCTGTAATCGGCGCTGCCAGTGATCGCCTTCTGGAAGATGGCTGGGTTGGACGTCATGCCGCTGAGCCCGTCCTCAGCGATCAAGCGCTGTAGCTCGCCGCTCGCGATCAAGCTCCTGCGCATATAGTCCAGCCAGACCGACTGGCCGTACTCGCCGAGTTGCTTCAACGGGTTCATCCGCCTGCCTCCAGACTAGCTCGCCGCCTCCAGCTGGGCTCTCGCGACCGTGAGAGACTGCGAGGACTGGGGAGCCAGCTGCCGCCGCCGTTGCGCGCCGATGATTACATCTTACTCCCAAAGGGTGCCCGAGTGTAGCAGGGGAACACACACAGATCAACCTCGGTTCCCGATCAGCTAGGCGGCGCCCGCACTCTGACCGACGGGCCGGCGTTGACGGCGTGACCACGCCCAACCCTGCCAACCTTGCGACGGGCCCCGCCGGCACGGCAGCTTGCAGCACATTCCCCACGATCAGGCTTGCGGGAGACGCGACATGCGCATGTCACAACTCTTCGGGGAGACGCTTCGGGCACCGCCGGCGGAGGCCGAGACGGTCGGGCACGGCCTCCTCGTGAGGGCCGGCTACATTCGCCAGCACGCGCCCGGCATCTTCAGCTACCTGCCCCTTGGCCGCCGGGTCATGCGCAGGATCGTGGCGATACTCCGCGACGAGATGGAGGCGATCGGCGGCCAGGAGGTGGCCATGCCGATCATCCAGCCGGCCGCGCCTTGGCAGAGAACGGGACGCTGGAAGCACCCGGGCGAGGAACTCGTGCGCTTCAGCGACCGGACGGGGAGGACCCTAGTCATCGGCACGACGCACGAAGAACTCGCGGCCGAGCTCGCCCGAGGCACGATCCGATCCTACCGCCAGCTCCCGGCCCTGCTGTACCAGATCCGGACCAGCTTTCGTGATGAGCGACAGCCTCGGGCCGGCCTGTTGCGGGCCCGGGAGTTCGAGCTGTTGGCCTCCTACAGCTTCGATCGCGATCCCGTCGGCCTCGACGCACAGTACCGCAGCCACCGCGAGGCCTACTCGCGCATCTTCCAGCGACTGGAGCTCAACGGCGTCATGGCGGTGGCAGCGGATCCTGGAACCGGCGAGCAGCAAGAGCACGAACTCGTGATCCTGAGCAAGGCCGGTGACGATACGGTGGCGTTGTGTGACTCGTGCGGATACGCAGCCAACCTGCAGACAGCTCGCTTCAACAAGCCCGCACCCGCGGTCGAGCAGCAGCGCCCGCTCGAGAAAGTGGCAACACCGGGCGCCCAGACGATTCAATCGCTGGCGGAATTCCTCAATGTGCCCAAGGAACGCACCGCGAAGGTGGTCCTCTTCGCGGCCAGGCTGCCGGGGGAGCCCGCCAGAGTGCGCGCAGTTCGAGAGGTGGTCGTGATGGCGCTGGTGCGCGGTGACATGGAGGTCAGCGAGAGGAAGCTGAGCAGAGCCATCAACGCCAGCTGGATGCGTCCGGCGGATATTGCCACAGCCCGCGCTGTCGGCGCGGTGCCCGGATATGCCTCGCCGGTCGGCCTCCGGTCCGACGATCTCGTCGTGGTGGCGGACGATCTGGTGGCCGCGTCTCCCAACCTGATCTGCGGCGCCAACGAGGAGGGGTTTCACTTGCTGAACGTGAACTTCGGGCGCGATTGTCACGCGGACGTCGTCGCGGACATCGTGGCGGCATTCGCCCGAGCGCCCTGCCCTCAGTGCCGCGCACCGCTGCAGCTGGCTGCGGCAGTCGAGATCGCGAGCCTCCATCGATGGGACCTTGCCTTTAGCGAAGCGTTGGAGATTACCTTCCAGGACCAGGATGGCAGCGTCCGGCCGATCGCCATGGGAGCCTTTGGGATCGGTCTCGGCCGGCTACTGGCCTGCATCGCGGAGCAGCACCACGACGAGCACGGGCTGCGGCTACCCGTCAGCGTGGCACCCTACGAGGTCTGTTTGGTCGCGATCGCGGGCGGCGGGGAAGCAGTCAGCCGCCAGGCTGATGCGGTCTATGCGGCGCTACGCGATGCAGGAACCGAAGTGCTGTACGACGACCGCGATGTCAGTAGCGGTGTGAAGTTCAACGACGCCGATCTCATCGGAATCCCACTGCGTGCCACACTGGGCGCTCGATCGCTCCGGGCCGGCGGAGTCGAGTTGAAGCGGCGCGATCGGGACGAGCGGCAGATCGCCGCCATCGACACGGTTGCAGAGTCAGCAGCGCGGATTCTTGCTGAATCGCGTGACAAATCGCAGCCGGGGACCTAGTCGCCCGACGCGATACAACCCAAGGCCGAACATCGACGCTGCTGGGCCCCCGCTCCGGTGAGGACGCGCAGCGCCACGAATACGAGCTGTGCTCTCAGCCACCGAGGCGCAGTTAGCGCGATCCACTGGCCGGTGATGACTCAGACCCGAGGGGCAATCAGAAGCAGGTGGTCGTTCCGGACCGTGATGTTGAATGGATCTGGATACGCTAACATGATGCGACTTTGAAACGACCGGAGTGCGGCCAAGAACTCGGCTGGCGTGTAGAAGTCAAATGTGGAGTAGCAGCGCCCGTGCGCCTGCTCCATCAATCGGCGCAGGGTCTTGCACATCCTCCACGGCCTCTCCTCCAGCCTCGCGAAGCGAAACTGCGGGTAAGGGGCTAGGGCTGCCCACAAACGCTGTTCGCCGTGAAGCCGCGTTTCCCGCTCCGCGAAGCCCGGAAAGAACCGTCCCCACACCGTACGCGCATTCTGTTCCGGTGTTCGCGTGTAGACCAGTAGCAGACCGCCAGGGCGCAGGACGCGTACTGCCGCGGCGAGGAAAGCATCGAGCTGGAAGTGGTGAACCGCGTTGAAAGAAAGAAGGGCGTCAAACGAACCATCGCGGAATGGAAGCGCCTCCGCGAGAGCAACCACCCGATCCAGACTCATATCCCGCGTGCGACCACTGCTCACCATGAACCGGCTGGCATCGCACGCCACTCCCTGGCACACCAAGCCGGCCTCCGCGGTGGCAGTCTCGATCACCGCTTCGATGTACCGCCCCGTGCCCGACCCGACCTCCAGCACACGAAGCGCGGAGCCCGGCTTTCTCCCCTCCGCCACCAGGCCGCAGACGTAACGGACCGTCGCTCGGTCGAGATCGCGCAGAGTACGGTAGCGCCGCGCTACCGCGGAGAAGCGATCAACGCGCGCCGGGTGCAGGGTTTCCCTTAGGTGACGCATAGCCAGGAACCGATGCTCTGGTAACGGGCCAAACCACTTCCCTCACCCGTCCACAGCCCATCCCTGGTGACCCTCGTCACGCAACCGAACGCGCACCTGCGGCACGGATGCCGGCCCCACTGGCCTGGCCACCCCAGACCGCAGGGCGCAATCCAGGCCGCCTGGGCGGCCTGTTCTGTGTCCTTAGATCAAATTTACCGGCTGCTTAGGGGAACCGTCCAGCGAGAAATCTGACAATGTGGAATGTCCATCTGGGCCTGTTAGCCAGACGACAGAGGACTGCACCCGGGGCCGCAGTTGTGGTATATGTGACCCTCGCGCCAACCACCAGCCATTCCCCTGAAGTCCAGCCGCGTCGTGCAAGCCATCCAGAGGGAAAGATCAGCCCGGGTCCGGGACTCCGTCAGCGCCAGCCGGCCTGCAGCACCCGCTGCGCGTTTCCGCCGAGGATTCTCTTGACGTCGCCTTCGGCAACACCGCGCTCCAGCAGCATCGCCGTGAAGCGCCCCAGCTGCGACGCGTCACGCACATCGTCAGGCGGATCGGTGAACCCGTCGAAATCGCTGCCGAGCGCGATGTGATCCCAGGAGCCGGTCACGTCGTGGATGTGCTCGATCGTCTTCCAAACGCTAGGCAGCCCGTGCCGTGGTCGAGCGGCATCCAGCCAGTAGTTCATCAGGATCACACCCACAACGCCGCCTGTGCGGGCGATCTCACGGATCTCCTCATCGCTGAGGTTATACGGGTCGGGATTGTACCGTGTCACGCCCACATGGCTCGCCATTATGGGACGTTCCGCGTCGATCTCCGCATATATCGCCTCCCGTGCCTCGGGCGTGCAGTGCGTGACGTCCACAATCATGGGTAGCGTCATCATCTTGGCCAGCACTGCGCGCCCGAAATCAGTCAGCGGTGGCGACCCGAAGGCGCCGAGTCTGAAATGGCACAGGTCACGCACGAACATGTCCTTGGGAATCGCGTCCACGTGCGCCGCGACACCGTTGGGATAGAAATGGCAGAGCGTCAGCATGGCCACGCCCCGCCGCGCCAGTACGTCCAGATTGTCCGGATCGCCTTCTAGGACGTGCGCCCCTTCTATCGTATGGACCACCGCGAGCTTGCCCGCCTCACGGATCCGGACTACGTCGGCCGCCGAGCGCGCCAGCTCAACCCGCTCGGGACGCCGGCGGACCTCTCGCTCCATGGCGTCCATCATCTCCAGCAACCGCTGAAAGAGGCTGCCACTCGTCAGCTTCCGGTAGACCGGGACCAGCAGAAAAGCCGCAGCGTTGAGCGCGAAGCAGTCCTCGAACAGTCCTCGCTCGGGAAGGTAGAGCGCGGACCAGATCACGCCGACGCCCCCCTTCTCGAGCACCGTGAAATCCGAGCGCGAAGAGAACGGGTCGAAGGTCTTACCCGACCAGTAGTGCCGCCAAAGGTTGCGGCGGAACAGATACGCCTTCAGGGATGGGTGGACGTGAACATCGACCAGGGGCGCCTCCTCGTGCAGTCGCGCGATCCGATCATCCAGGCTGTCATTCATAGCTCGCCCCCGGACTGGCCGTCTGATCCACTGGCCGAGTCAGATGTCCTGGTACGGGTTGTAGGTGTACTGAGTGCTCACCGGACCCCAACCCTGCGCGTAGCGAATGACGAAGCGCGCTGGATCGGTCCCGATCTCACCGATCGGGCTCGTATCATTGTGGTCGTTCCAGGACCAGGGTGGATTGGCCGCGCCGCCATGCAGTCTCCTCTTGTCCCGGTACACGAAGCCCCACTTGCCGCTCTTGTTTTGCCGGAAGACCCGGTCGTGGAAACGGTGATCCCAGAAACCGCCGGCAGCGAAGATGTCGACCAGCTCGTATTCCAGCGCTCGAGTATTGGGCTGCTCGCTCTCGTCAATCGTGCCCGGTGTCGATGTTTCCTCCTTCGGGTTGTAGTACCAGATCTGGTCGCCGCCACCCCAGTGCTTATGGTCGCCTCGGATCCCGTGCCCGCGCGCCTCGATGTAGAGCTTCACCCGTCCGGTGGCTCGATCGAGCCAGATATTGCCGTCCACCGTCTCGTTGAACTTGACGACCCGCAGGCTGTTCTTGAACGCCGGCTGGGACTTCCCGACTGCCGTCGGCCTGCGGGGTTCCGTGTGCAGATAGAAGTTCGCGTGCGCCACCGTCACCACACCGTCCACCAGGCCTTGCGGCTCCTTCGTGACGACCAGCAGCGCGCCTTCCATGTCATGGAAGTGCTCGTCGAGCCGGTCCCGGATGATGTCGTAGAGGTTGCCGGGTTTGTCCCGCTTCCACCAGTCGAGGATGTGATAGGTCGCGTAGAGCAGGTAGTAATGCGTCGTCGTTTCACAGACGCTGTAGTAGATCTTCGCGCCGATAAGCGCATTCTTGTTCTTCTGGTACAGCTCCTCCAGTGCGTCCGGGTTATCGGCGACCGTCTTGAAGGAGCCAGCGAAGTCAATCGGTGCGATTTGGTCAGCTAGCACCCACTCGTTGCTCACCTTTTGCGCGAAGACCGGAGCATACTTGGCCGCCAGCTTTCTCGCCTCGACCGCGTTCATGGGATCAGCCTCCTTCATTCTGGACTTGGACGCGCGTATCTAAGCTTAACTCGGGAAGCCTGCCACACC
>CANPVY010000337.1 GCA_947581845.1 uncultured bacterium
GGTCGAACTCCAGCGCGTCAAGCGCGTGCCGGTTCATCGCTCCCCTGGCCCAAGCGACCGGGGGTGCTGGTGTCCGCTCTCACCAGCACCCCCGTTTGTGGCGCACAGAGTCCGAAGCCAATTCGCGCATAGCCTGTTTCAATCACCGGACCTCCTTGCGAGCTCCTCGCGGGCGATGCGGTTGACCTCGCGACCCTCGGCGCGCCCCTTCAGCTCGGGCATCACGCGGCCCATCAGGGCACCGATGTTGGCGGCGCCGGCCTCGATGGCGTTGACGATCTTCTGGCGGATTTCCTCCTCGCTGAGTTGCGCCGGCATGTAAGCCTGGATGATCTCGACCTCGGCGCGTTCCCTCGCTGCCAGCTCCGGTCGCGAGGCCATCTGCTCGGCCGCCTCGTTCCTCAGCTTCACGCCGCGGGCGAGCACCTCGGCGACCTCGGCATCATCGAGCTCGTGGCGCTTCTCGATCTCGCGGTTGCGGATATCTGACAGCAACGTGGAGAGCAGACGCGTGCGGTCCCTCTCCCGCTGGCGGCGCGCCGCGTTCATGTCCTGGCGAATTCTGTCCTTCAGTGTCAGCTCGGCCATCACCTGGCTCGTTAGCTCGATCTGTGTTTCCCGGCGCCCCCGATACTAACTGAAGGGTTCGAGTAGCGTCAACGCTACCCGGGCGGCCAGCCCATCGCCCGCCCACCCAGCAGGTGGACGTGGATGTGGAAGACCGATTGGCCGGCACCCGGGTTACAGTTGAGCACAGCCCGATACCCCGAGTCGGCGATGCCCTCGTCGGCGGCGATCTCCTTGGCCGCCAGCAGCAACCGACCCAGCAGGCCGGCCCCGTCCGGGCCCATGTCGTTGAGGGTCGGTATGTGCTCGCGCGGGATGATCAGGATGTGCGTGGGGGCCTGGGGGTTGATGTCGCGGAAGGCCACCCACTCATCGGCCTGCTTGACGGTCTCCGCGGGTATCTCACCCGCCGCGATCTTGCAGAACAGGCAGTCGGCCGCCATCAGAGTCCCTCCCTTTCCAGGATCTCGCTGGCCAGTAGGCCGGTTCAGTCGAACAGCGCGTCCTTGACCTTCTGCCAGAGACCGGCGCCGTCTTCGCCTGCTTCGACGGGCCTCTCGATCTCGGCCAGCGCCTCGAACAGCTTGCGCTGCTCGGGTGTCAGCTCACGTGGTGTCACGACAAGCACGCGCACGAACAGGTCGCCCTGGCCACCGCGACGCAGGTGCGGTAGCCCCTTGCCACGCAGCTGAATCACGTGACCCGTCTGCACACCCGCCGGGACCTTGACCTTCACCTTCTTGGTCACGCTGGGCACCTCGAGGGTGGCTCCCATCGCCGCCTGGCTGAAGGTCACCGGCAGGTCGTAGATCAGATCCCCGCCGCGCCGCGTGAAACGCGAGTCCGGCTCGACCTCGATCACCGCCAGCAGGTCGCCGGCCGGGCCGCCGCGAGGCCCGACATTCCCCTGCCCGCGCAACGTCAGATAGTCATCAGTCGCCACACCGGGCGGGATCTCGAAATCGAACGATTTGTCGAGCCGCCGGCGACCTTCTCCGCCGCAGGCGGGACAGGGATCGCTGATCACGCGGCCCTCACCTCCACAGGTCGGACAGGGGCCGACTCGCACGAACTGCCCGAACAGCGATCGCTGCACCTGTTGTATCTCACCGGTCCCGCCGCAGTGCGCGCATGTCGCCGGCTGGCCACCGCTGCGCGTCCCCAAGCCCTGGCAGTCCGGGCAGGTGTCGAGGATCGGCATGCGAACGGTCTTCTTGGCACCCTGCATGACATCTTCGAGCGTCAGCTTGATGCGGATCTTGACGTCGGCGCCGCGCGTGCGGGCGCCGCGTCGGCGGCCCATCCCGAACAGGTCGCCGAACCCGAAACCCCCGAACTCGCGCATGAAGATGTTGAGCGCCTCATCGAAGGTCCGGAACCCGCCGAACCCGCCGCCGCCGCCACCCACACCGGCCCTCAGCCCCTCGTGCCCGTAGCGGTCGTACAGGGCCCGCAGCTCCGAGTCGCGGAGGACCTCGTACGCCTCGGTGGCCTCCTTGAACCGCTCCTCGGCCTCGGGATCGTCGGGGTTGCGGTCCGGGTGGTACTTGAGCGCCGCCTGCCGATACGCCTTCTTGATGGCCGCACCGTCGGCGCCGCGTGGCACACCCAGGATCTCGTAGTAGTCCCTCTTCATCGACTTCCCGGCCGAAACGGGCCTGGAGCTGCCAAGCTCTTCCTAAGCAGCCCGAAGAACCGGCGGAATTCACTCTGTAGGCAAAAAGTTCGCAGAACAGTGGCGATTGGCAATGGCGGGCCGGAGCGTGCGGCGGCAGGGCCGCCTCTCTGTTCTGTAAGTTGGCTTACCCCGGGAACGCCGAGGCGCGGACGTAACGCGGGCCGGGCAGCTTCTCGACGAGGCCGGCCAGCTCCAGCTCCAAGAGCGCCGAGGCGAGCGCCGCGGGCGCCGCCCCCACGGCGCCGGCGAGATCTTCCACATCCACCGCGCCGACTTCCAGCGCTGTCCAGACGCGGCGTGCGAGCGCGGAGGCACTCGAGTGCAGCCGGGCGTGCGCCGGTTTGCATGCACCAGCGTCGGCGGATTCCGCCTGCGGCAGCGGCACGGGCTCCCCGGCCCGCGAGCCGAGCACATCGAGGATGTCGGCCGCCGAGGTCACGAGAAAGGCGCCGTCCTGGATCAGACGGTGCGTACCCCGAGTGCTCTCGTTGTGGATCGGTCCCGGCACGGCGAAGATCTCTTTCCCCTCATCGAGCGCATAGTGGGCGGTGATCAGGGCGCCGCTCTTCTCCGGCGCCTCGACCACCAGCACCGCCCGCGCCAGGCCGGCGATCAGACGATTGCGTTGCGGGAAATGGTACTTGAGCGGCGGTGTGCCGGGCGGGAACTCGGTGACGAGGCAGCCGCGTTCGGCCATCAGCTCGGCCAGATCCTCGTGCTCCGGCGGATACCGGACGTCGAGCCCCGTGCCCAGGACACCGACGGTGTCGCCGCCAACATCGAGGGCCGTGCGGTGAGCGATGCTGTCGATCCCGCGCGCGAGGCCGCTCACGATCACGTAGCCGGCGCGCACCAGACCCAGGACGATGGACACGGTGGCATCGCGCCCGTAGGTGGTGTGGCGGCGCGTGCCCACCACCGCGATGCCCGGCCGCTCGAGCAGCTCGAGGCGCCCCTGCACGTGCAAGATTGGTGGCGGTTGCGGGAGGTTACGAAGCGCCCTCGGGTAGTGCGGATCCGCGAGAACGAGGGTGCGCGGCGCGCTCATAGCCAAGAACGTGGGTGGCGGCTATCAACACAACGTCATTAAAAGACGGACCCCTCGAAATCCGACAGCCGGCAGTCTACAGCCGACGACCGAGTACAGCTGAATGGCCGACTATCGACTCACGAGGCTCGACGTGTCAACGCCTGTCGTGCGAGCGTCAGCCAGCATCAGTGGGCGCTGGCACTGAGCTTCGGTCTTCGTCAGCCACACACCAGGTTCGAGGTTTGCCTCAAGCCTCTTGAAAGACCGACTCGCCGAAACCTTGCACCTGCGAGGACCGTAGTGGTTACTAGTCTACCACATACTCAATCCGGCTTTGCAGTCGAGTGAATCGCCCGTGGCGACCACCGTTTTGCGATATTTGATCGTTGGCGTGAGACAATTGTCCGCGGTCTGGAAAGGACTGAGCCCGTCCCTCCCTCTTCTGTTCCTTTTGGTCCTGTTGCTGCTGGCCACCATCCGCCGGCCAGGCGTTTCTCAGGTGGTGGTCCGTGACAGCGCCGGAGTCCGAATCATTGAGAATGGCTACGGAGGACTCCCGGTGCTGGAGAACTGGCGTCTAAGCGAGCAGCCTCTTCTGGAAATCGGGGGCCTCGAGGCCAGGCCGGGCCATGATCTCTTTCGGGTGGTCGGAGCGGTGCGGCTGGCAGACGGGACCATCGTTGTCGCCAACGCCGGATCCCACGAGCTCCGGTTCTACGATGGCACCGGTCGCTACGAACGGGTCTCGGGACGTCGAGGTGGCGGGCCAGGAGAGTTCAGGGACCTGATGGACATCTGGGCGATCGGCGACACGCTGATTGCCTATGACGGCGAGGGTTCTCGGCTGTCCCTCTTCACTAGTCGTGGCATCTTTATCGGCGATTTCACACTCCGTCATGCGCTTGCGGGCATTGCTCCGTTCCCAACACACGTTGACCTATTTTCCGACGGATCGAGCCTCGTCGTTGCACAACGACTGTTGCCGACGGGCACTGTGCGGACCGGCATCGTTCGGGACTCTGCCCTCTATCTTCACTGCGACACCCACGGAACGGTGGCGGATACGGTGGGCCGGTTCCCCGGCACCGAGGTCTTCATACAAACACACGGTGGCGGAACGCTGTTAGCACGACCCGCATTTGGTCGCACTCCGGTTCTCGCCACCCGCGAAGCGGGCTTTTACTTCGGCAGCAGTGATTCTTATGAGATTGGGTACTACTCAGTGGATGGCAGGCTTCAGTTCATCATCCGAAAAGCTCAGCCGAACGCGACGGTCACCGCCGGTGACATGCGACTGATTGAGGAACAGCGATTGGAGCGCGCGCGAAGCGACATGGACCGGGCAGTCATCCAGCGTACCTTCGCTGATATGCCCATCCCTGAGTCCATGCCGGCGTGCAGTGCGTTGGTGGTCGATGCGGAGCAGAACTTGTGGGTTGAGGACTACGCACGACCCGGGGATCGCCGCGGGCGCTGGACCGTCTTCAACCCTGACGGGGCCATCCTCGCTGAAGTGGATGTACCGTCCAGGTTCACCGTCCACCAGATCGGCGGCGATTTCGTTCTTGGTGTCTGGCGCGATGATCTCGACATCGAGCACGTTCAACTCTACGGGATCCGTAAGGGCGGGTGACGCCGTAATGCAGACCCGTGCTTATCCCCTCGATCTGCCCCTAGACTAGGCCGCTAGCTGCTCCAAGACCGCGCTAAACGCCAGGCTTTCGATGTGCCCTCCAAGAACTGGTCGGGTTTCCGATTGATCGAGCGAGGGCACACTGATTGTCAGGTCCTCCGGGAGAATCCGACCTGAGACTGAGGGTGCTTGTCAGTACCTTACGCCGCCAACCGCTCCAGCACGCAACGGCTGCTGAAACAGGCGTACGTCAGGCTTACTCGTGTCTCAGTACCTGTATAGGATCGACGCGTGTGGCGCGGCGCGCCGGCACATAGCTGGCGCCCAATCCCACCGCAACTATAACCGCGACGATGGTGCCGAAGACGGCCGGATCCTGCGGTTGTACACCAAAAATGAATGTTCCCAGAACGCTGGACGTAGCGAGCGCGAGTCCGAGGCCGATCGCGAGTCCCACCACAATCTGCAGAGTGCCCTCCCTCAGGACCAGACGGATCACGGCTCCGGCGTTGGCCCCAAGCGCCATGCGTATCCCCATCTCCCGCACGCGACGGCTTACCGAGAAAGCGAGGACTCCGTAGAGGCCCACCGAGGCGAGGAACAACGCCGCCAAGCCAAAAGTGATGAACAAGCCGCCGAACAGATTGTAGAACCATGTTTCCTGACGAATCACCTCGGGCATATCTCGGACCCAGTAGATCGGCGTGTCCGCATGAACCGCCCGCACCGCGGCCCGGACGTCCTTGGTGATGGACAATGGGCTGCCTCCGGCAACCCGGATTGCCATACTCATGAAACTTCGATCCGACTGCGCGAGCGGAACGTAGTATCCGGCCGAATCGGTGCCTGAGTGGAAGCCTTCCATGCGAAGGTTGGGTACGACACCGACGATGGAGCTCCAGGCCGCCTGATTATCGGAGGTGCCCGCTCGGATCCGGCGGCCGATTGGGTCCTCCCCGGGGAAGAATCGCTCGACAAAACGTTGGTTCACAACAGCGACCGA
>CANPVY010000338.1 GCA_947581845.1 uncultured bacterium
CCGTCGCCACGACGAAGGTGATGCCGACGAAGATCGCGAAGTCCTTCACCTTCAACATCTTCATGGACTCGAGAAACGCCCAGGGCTTCACGCCCTCCTTCTGCGGCGGCGTGTGCGGCAGCGTGACCGACTGCAAGCCCATGACGATCGAGAAGAGGCCCGCCAGGAACAGCATGTCCCCCTGCACACCGGGCATCACGTCGCCGCCAGCCAGCCAGCGCCAACCGGTCAGCAGCCAGCCCGCCGCGATCCAGCCCAGCGTACCGCCTACGCGGATCGGGCCGAACTCCTTTTCCGAGTCGGCCAGATTGATCATCGCGATCGAGTTGGTGAGCGCGAGTGTCGGCGCGTAGATGAGGCAATAGACCAGCATCAACACGGCCATGAGGTTGAAGTCGGTGATGCGCGACACGATGAGCAGGAGAATCCCTCCTGTGAACGCCAGGAACGCGATCACCTTTTCCGACGAGAAGTAGCGATCCGCGACCTGGCCGCCCACGAAGGGAGCGAGGATCGTAGCCAGCGGGAGGAGGGCATAGATCACACCGACCTGAAACCCAGTGAAGCCCAGGCCTCTGTCTCCCAGATAGGCGGAGAGCACCGGGGCCCAGGCGCCCCAGATCGCGTACTGCAGGAACATCATGATCCCAAGACGGAGTTTCGCGCTCACAACGCTCTCCTTTCAGTGGCGAAGGATCACCGATGTCTGCCTATGCCAGGACGCAGGTCGGCCCTTCGATCAGACGATCCGTCTGGCCACAGGATCCCACTCCACCTTCCGCCCCAGCTGATACGAGCGCGTCGCCATGTGGCAGGTGATCGCCTCCTCGAAGCCCCGCTCGATGTTGCAGCTCGTCTGACCACCGCGCCGGATCACGTCCAGCCACTCCTTGATGTGCAGGTGGTAGGCGCTGACCCGCTTGCCGCCCCTGTACGTGTAGAGCAGGCCTCTGCTGACGAAGTACTCCTCGGTGGCCGAGGTCACGGCATCGATGCCCTTGAAGCCCGGCTGATACGTGAACATGGGCAACGAGGTATCGATGACCCCTTCCTCGATCTTCTTCTCGTAGCGGGTGGATTCCTGCTCCGCCCTGATCGTCAGACCGCTGCCGACCTCCATGGTCGCGTCGTGGCCCATGAACACCTTGCCGCGCCTGTTGCCGTTGGCGAGGGTCGCGCTGTAGACGAGTGTCAGATCGCGCTCGGGATACTCGAAGACCGCCTGGAAGACGTCCGGCACATCGCGACCATCCTTGAAGAAGTAGATGCCGCCCGACGCCACGGCAGATTTCGGGATACCCAGATCCAGGATCTGATTGATGGCGTCATACTCGTGCGAGAGCAGATCGCCCGAGAGGCCGGTCCCATAATCGAACCAGCAGCGCCAGCGGAAGAACCGCTCCAGGCTGAAGGGCACCTTGTTGGGTGCCGGTTCCTGGAACTGCTCCCAGTCGATCGTCTCCGGGCTGCCCTCCTCGTGGATCTCGTAGACCCAGGCGCCGACCGGATCGTTTCGGTTGGTGGTCGTTTCGATCAGGCAGACGGGGCCGAGGATGTCCGCCGCGATGACCTCCCGGGCCTTCATGTGGCTCTCGGCCTGGCGGTTCTGGTGGCCCAGCTGGAAGACGATGTCCGAATCGCTGACCGCCTCATACATCGCGTGCGTCTCGTCTTCGGTCCGGGTCATACACTTCTCGCAGTAGACGTGCTTGCCGGCAGCCGCCGCGTCGATCGTCATGCGGGAGTGCCAGTGGTCGGGAGTCGCGATGATCACGGCATCTACTTCACCGCTCTCCAGCAGGTCCGTGTAGCGCAGATAGCGCTTGGCGGCTGGGGATGTTCGGCCGCCGCCCAGACGGACATCGACCTGTGAAGCCGCGATGCCGCGTTCCGCTCTCACGTCGAAGACATCGCAGACCGCCGTGATGGCGATGTTCAGGTCGTCCTGGTCCAGGTAGCTCTGCAACCACTTGTTGCGTGGATCCTCTTCGGCAGCTTCGCGGGCGCTCTCCACCCAATCAGGATGCGCGAAGCCCGCATTGCGGATCAGCGACTCGCCCTCACCGCCGAACCCGATGATCCCCACCCTGATCAGCTCGCCGGGCGGCCGCGAGATCGCCTCCGGTATGACCGCGGGAGCCCCTTCCGTCACGCCCAGTTCGGCGAGGATCTCGCGCCGCTTGAAGTCATCCTCGTACTTCTTCTTGAAGAAGCTGTATAAGAAGACGCCGAGAATGGGGATTGACGCTAACGCTTTGATGACATCGCGACGGCCGATCCCGCGACTTTCCTCTCGCTCGCCCGTATCAGGTTGCGTCGCCCCAGGCTCCAGCTGGCCGGGCTCCACGCTGTTGTTCTTGCCTTCGTCGCTCATCGTACATCCTCCGCAAAGGCGAGTGTCTGTTCGGACTCTTCAGCGCCACGCTTCCAGAATATCAATCGGTCCAGCCCAATGATCCTCTCCGTGGGAAAGGCCAGCACCACCAACAATGCGACGAGTTCGATCAGGACCTTGTTGACAACGAGGTAGCTGCCCTCTGCAGGCATCGAGTAGGTGTAGCCGACGAACGGCGGAGCCGCGATGTAATAGAGAGCGAGCAGGACTACACCGGCGATAGTGGCCACTCGCGTCAAGCAGCCAAGCAGCAACGCCAGGCCGATGAACACCAGCCCCCACTCGTTCAGGAAATCGACGATAGCCAACGCCGTGGGACTGGAAGCCAGGTTGACGAACAGCCCCGAGAACCACCACTTCGATTCCGAGAGGTAGTCGGCTGAGGTCCAATAAGGGTTGGCCAGCTTCGCGAGACCCTCGTAGAAGAGGTGCCAGCCTATGAGCATCCTGAGGGCTACCAAACTAGTAAGCTGGAACTTGGTGTAACCCGGTGAGCCTGTCATCATAACCCTGCCCTCTGTTGTTGAGGCTGCGCCGCGCTCCTCCAGCCCTTCGATTTCAGTTGACGTGCATGCCTGTCGATGACGAGACATTCACAGCCGGGAAGCGAGTCGATCAACCGAACCCCATCGCGTGAATCCAACACAAAGACGCTGGTTGCCAGTGCATCCGCCGCCATGCTCGTCGGCGCGACCACGGACACACTGGTGTTCAATTGTGGTGACCTGCCCGATCCGGCGTTCACGATGTGGTGGAAGCTGCGCTCGCGGTCGAAATAGATCTCGTAGCTACCTGACGTGGCCACGGCGGCGTCGCGCACGTGTATGACATCGGGAAAGTCGCCGCTCTTGGCGGGATCCTGAACCGCCACCGTCCACGGCCCACCTTCCTCCTTCGTCCCGGCCGTGCGGATGTCACCGCCGGCATTGACCAGGTAGTTCCTCAGTCTATGGCGCGTGAGGACGTCGGCGACCCTGTCGACGATGTAGCCCTTGGCGATTCCATCCAGCGTGATCCCCATCCCGTCTTCCCGGAACCGAATCGCTCGTCGTGACAGTTCGATCTTCTCGGAGCCGACGAGGCGCATCGCCTCCCGCATGCGCTCCGGCGCCGGCTCACTCATGGCCT
>CANPVY010000339.1 GCA_947581845.1 uncultured bacterium
TCCAGACCCGGCGTGCCGACGCGATCGTGCAGCTCGTCTGGGCGAAGCCCGAGCCGCGCCTGCGTGATGAGGCGCTGCAGGCGGCCGAGCTGGCCGATGCGGTCGTCATGATGATGGGTCTTTCGCCGCGTCTCGAGGGCGAGGAGATGCGGGTGGAGGTGCCCGGCTTCGCGGGCGGTGATCGCATAGAGATCGGGCTCCCGGTACCGCAACGAGAGCTCATGGAGGCAGTGGTCGCCACAGGTAAGCCGGTGGTGCTGGTACTATTGAACGGCAGCGCGCTGGCGGTGAACTGGGCCGCCGAGCACGTCCCCGCCATCGTCGAGGCGTGGTACCCGGGCCAGGCGGCGGGCACGGCGATCGCCGACGTGCTGTTCGGCGACCACAATCCCGGTGGCCGGCTCCCCGTCACCTTCTACAAGTCGCTGGATCAACTGCCGCCGTTCTCCGACTACGACATGAAGGGCAGGACCTATCGCTACTTCGAGGGCGGCCCGCTTTTCCCATTCGGTCATGGCCTGAGCTACACCACGTTCGCGTACAGCGACCTCGAGCTACCATCCGCCGTCCGCGCTGGAGAGGACATCGTGGTCTCCGTCGCTGTCGAGAACACGGGCGCTGTAGCCGGTGAGGAGGTGGTCCAGCTGTATGTGACGGATGTAGACGCCTCGGCGCCTGTGCCAATCCGCTCGCTTCAGGGCTTCCAGCGGGTCTTCCTAGGGCCTGGGGAGCAGAAGACGGTATCGTTTACGCTCACGCCTCGGCAGATCTCGCTGATCGACGCCGAATGGCAACGGGTTGTCGAGCCCGGCATCTTCGAGGTCAGTGTTGGCGGCAAGCAGCCCGGGTTCAGCGGGATCGCTGATGCTGCCACGACCGCGGTCGTGACGGGCCGCTTCGAGGTGGTCGGTGAGAAGATGCCATTAGACGGATAGCGGATCGTTGCGGTCACCCATGGGGATGGCGAGTATACGTGTCTGCATCAACCTTCGCCGGAGGTGATCATGAAAGGACTCGCTCTATTCGTACTCGGCGCCATCATCGGACTCTTCGTCGGAGCACTGTGGATCGGCCCCGAGCGGGTGGGAGAACTCTCGGACGAGGGCGTAGCAGCGATCAACGGCGCCGTTGACCGGTACAGCCAGGCGTTCGCGACGAACGACTGGCCGACCTTCGTCACGCACTACGCGGAAGACGCCGTCGCCATGCCGCCCAACGCGCCAGCGGTGCAGGGGCGAGCGGCGATACTCGAGATGGCCGAGAGCTGGCCGACTGTCACGGCGTTCAGCCCCATGGTCGCCGAGATAGATGGCTGTCGCGACCTCGCGTTTCTCCGAGGCAGTTACACGTTCTCAGTTATGCCGGAGGGCGTGCCCGAACCCTTGGAGGACACGGGCAAGTACATCGAGATCTGGCGTCAGCAGGCGGACGGATCCTGGCTGATCGCGGCGGAGATCTGGAACTCGGACAATCCGCCACCTGCGCCGGGCGAGACCGGACAGTAGCCGAGTTCTGACGGCTGAGCCACAGCAAGCTCAGCCGTCTGCACATTCGGTCCCAGCTCGCGGGCGGCGTGGCGCGTCTCATAGGTGTCCGCGAGCTGGAACCATCCGCGCGCTTGAGGAAACGGGTCTGAGGGAAGCGCCATGCCTGACGACAAGCACGTGAATCCGCTCTTCGCGGGTCTGGACGTCTCGACCCAGAGCTGCAAACTCGTCGTCATCGACCCGGACGCCGGGGCCGTCCGGCACGTGGACCGGGTCGATTACGACCGCGACCTGCCGCACTACGGGACCGAGGAAGGGGCGGTCGCCGGGCTCGGGGAAGGCGTCTCCGAATCCGACCCGCGGATGTGGATCGAGGCGATCGAGCTGCTGCTGGGCCGACTGACAGGGGCCGGCGTTCCGGCGCAGCGGATCCGCTGCATCTCGGTCTCCGGCCAGCAGCATGGGCTCGTGGCGCTGGCCTCCGACGGGAGCCTGGCCCGGCCACGCGCCAAGCTGTGGAACGACTTCTCCACCGCCGAGGAGTGCCGCATCCTCACCGAGGCGGTGGGCGGGCCCGAGGCGATGATCGCCGAGGTGGGGAACAGCCAGCGCACCGGCTACACCGCCCCCAAGATCCTGCACCTGCGGCGCCACGAGTTCCAGAACTATGAGCGCGCGCAAACCCTCTTCGTGGTCCACAACTACATCAACTGGTACCTGAGCGGCGGCCGCGACGGCGGCGTGGCGGTCATGGAGCCCGGCGACACCTCGGGGATGGCACTCTGGCACCCGGGCAGAGGCCGCTGGTCACAGAAGGTGATCGGTGCGATCGACCCGGCGCTGCCCGACAAGCTGCCCCCCGTGCAGCCGGCCGATCGGACGATCGGGAACGTCGGAGCGGGCCTGGCCGCCCGCTTCGGCCTGCCGCCCGACTGTCGGATCGACGCCGGCAGCGGTGACAACATGTACGGCGCTCTCGGCACCGGGAACTTCGAGCCGGGGATCGTCACGGTGAGCCTGGGGACGAGCGGAACGGCCTGCACCATCTTGGACGAACCGTTCATTGACCCCACAGGCCAGATCGCCGCCTACTGCGACAGCACCGGGCGCTACCTGCCGCTGCTTTGCGTCTCCAACATGGCCAACGGTTACAACACCGTCCTGGAGGAATTCCAGCTCTCCCACGAAGAGTTCGATGATACCGTTCAACGCACACCTCCGGGCAATCGCGGCCGCGTGCTGGTGCCCTGGTACGAGGGCGAACGCACGCCGGACCTGCCGCTGGCGGCACCGCTCTATCTCGGATTCGCTCTGTCGGAATTCGAGCCGGAAACCCTCTGCCGGGCCGTGTTGGAAGGGCACGTGCTCAACCTCTACGACGGCTTCACCCGCATGCCGGTAGTCCCCCGCGAGATCCGGCTGACCGGCGGCCTCTCCAGCTCGGCTTCCTGGTGTCAGACGATCGCGGATATCTTCGAGGCCGAGACGGTCCCGGTGCAGGGCGAGGGCGCAGCCCTGGGCGCGGCGATCCATGCGGCCTGGGTCTGGTACCGCGAGGCGGGCGACGAGCGGCCGCTCGCCCGGGTCGCCGCGCCCTTCGTGGTGCTGGACGAAGCGCGCCGCAAGCGGCCGGAGCCGGAGCACCGCTCGGCCTACGGCCTACTCAAGCGCCTCTTCCAGGCGCTCAGCCGCCGAGCGCGCGGCCTGGATGGGGAAGATCCCTTCGAGCTGCGACGGGACCTGGTGATGCTCACGTCGACCCGCTGAGACCTGGAGGTGGCGTGAACAGCCCTGCTGACCCCCCGACCATTCCGTACGAGGATATCGAGACGGTAACCCTGGACATCGGCAACACGCTCGTGTCGATGGACTTCGACTGGATCGCCGCGCAGTGCCACAGCCGCGGCGTGCTGTGCGATGCGGAGCTTCTCCGCCGCGCCGAGTCCGCGGCTCGTCCGAGTTTCCGGCCTGAGAGCGGTATGGATGACGAGCACGTTGCCCAGCGCGTCTTCGAAGCTTATCTGCAGGGTATTCTGCTGCAGCTTCGAACGATGGGAGTGCAGTACAGCACGTCCGAGCCCGAACTCATCCGCGAACTCACACTCGCCATGCAAGCTGCTGGGGGTACGCGGCGGCTATGGTCCAGCGTCATGCCCGGCGTACCCGAGGCCCTCGCCGGCATGCGTGCTCTCGGATTGCGGCTCATCGTGGTCAGCAATTCGGATGGCACGGCAGAAGCGATCCTCAGCCATGTCGGGCTACGTGGGTACCTGGACGGCGTGATCGATTCCTGTCAGGTCGGCTTCGAGAAGCCCGACCCACGGATCTTTCAACAGGCGCTCAAGCTCGCCGGATCGCCACCCGAACGTACCTTGCACGTCGGTGACCTGTACGCAGCGGACGTGGTCGGCGCACGCTCCGTCGGCATTCACGCGATCCTGCTCGATCCCTTCGGCGATTGGGGCGACGTGGACTGCGTCAGGCTCCCGGACTTGCCCAGCGTTCAGAGGAAGCTCGCCGCAGCGCAGCGTACGTGAGGGTCGAGCGAGCGGGCCCACGCGACCGACCAACTCGTGCTTGACAATCCGCCCAGGCCCGCCGTAAGCTGCCTGCGGCTCCAGCTCCGTCTGCAAAATGTGGCGATTCACTCTCGCCACGATTCCGTCATCCCTTCCGACCGCCGGTCTGCCTCGCGGGCGCGGCGATGACGCTCGCTGCAAGCCCGAGCGAGGCGACGAATAGCGTGCTGACGCTTCCCGGGCGTGGCGTACGACCCGCGCCGGCACGCACCGCCAACCCAAACCGGGAGCGACACCATGGCCCCGCTCCGCCTCAACCTCGCCGCCCTGCGAGACAGTCTACTCGAACCCGAGGCGCTCCCTGACATTCTCAGCTCTCGCCGAGGACTCGCCGCCGCGTTCTTCGAGCGGCCGGTCTCTCGGCGCACCGCCATCCAGGTGACTGGCTCGGCGGTGGCCGGGTTCATGCCGGTTCTCAACCGCCTGCACGTGTTCCTGGGCGGGCTCGAGCTGGTGGGCGATGAGCGCCGGCTCGCCTTCGTGCTGGGCAACAGGGAGCGCTGGGTGATCGACGCGCATCGCTACGCGGGATCACCGTCGCTGCGACACACGAAGAGCGACGACGGCGTCGTACGCGTCGAGCTGCGCGGCACCCGTTTCCCGGGCACCCGGCTACCCGCCGACTTC
>CANPVY010000340.1 GCA_947581845.1 uncultured bacterium
AGGCGGGACCGGGCCCTCATCCTCCTCGGGGAAGTCGATCTCGTAGACGAGCATTGCCTCACAGCCGATGATGGCCGCACGCAGCTCCTCAACCCGCCTGGAGAGGCCACGGTCCAGCTGATGCAGGGCCGAGCGGTGCTGCACAGCGGAGCGGCCCTCCACCAGATCGAGGATGGCTTCGGCTTGCAACAGGTCGAGCTTCCCGTTCAGGTACGCCCGCCGGGTGAACTCGCCGGGCTCGGCCAGGCGGGCGCCGGCGGCGAGCAGCGCGTCGAGCACGAGCTGGGGCCCGAACGGCCCCCCGTGGCAGCTCAGCTCCAGCAGGTCCTCGCCGGTGTAGCTATCAGGACCAGGAAAGAAGGTGCACAGCACCTGATCCACCTGCTCGCCGGTCTCCGGGTGTCGCAACCAGCGCAGCGAGGGCCGGCGCTCCGGCAACGCCTCGCCGAGGGTGCGAGCGATGAGCCCGCCCACCTCAGGCCCGGAAGCGCGCACCAGCGCGATCGCCGCCCGGCCTGGCGCCGTGGAGATCGCCGCTATGGTGTCCTGGTACATAAGGGCAAGACGCGGCCAGCGGTTGGGGCGGCAGCGTCGTCTAGCTCTTCAGGTTCAACGGCTTCTTCGGGTTCGCCAGCGCTGGCTGCGCGGCTGCCGCGCGGCGTTCCTTGGCCAGGTACAGCTGCTGAGGCAGGGATGCCAGGTTCATGGTCGCGTAGTACAGGTTCAACCCCGAGGCGAAGTTCAGGAACAGAACGACCAGCATCACCGGCATCACCCACATCATCAGTTTCATCTGTGGGTTGGTCTGCGGCATCGACCGCTGGCCGATCCACTGCAGCAGGAAGATCGAGGCGCCCATCAGTAGCGGCACGATATAGTACGGATCCGGCCGCGAGAGATCGGGCAGCCAGAGGAATGGAACGCCACGGAATTCGATCGTGTCCCTAAACACGAAGAAGAGCGCGATCAAGATAGGGAAGGGAAGCAGCATGGGGAGACAGCCGCCCAGCGGGTTGATCTTGTGCTCGCGATAGAGCTTGACCATCTCCTGCTGCAACCGCTGCGGATCGTTCTTGTACTTGTCCTGAATCTCCTTCATCAGGGGCTGGACACGCATCGTCGCCATCTGCGACCGCATGCTCTTCTGGTAGAGCGGGAACAGCACGATGCGGATACCGATCCCGAAGAGGATCAGGATCCAACCGTACGAGAGATGCAGCACGTTGCGCATCCACACGAGTGCCGCTGTGATGGCGCCAGCCAGCGGCCTGAGGATCGGCTGCAGCCACTTATAGCCGTAGGGCGTAACCTGATCGAGCTCGTGGCCGACGGCAGAGAGCTGACCGGGATCCAACGGCCCCATGTAGATGGTGTACGCGAAGCTGCCGTCGCGTCCCACCGGGAAGCTAGCCAAGGCCTCGGCCCGGTATGGTTGCGGAAGGCCCGTAATGAGCAAGCCGCCGAAGCGACGCTCCGCGTCCGCATCTGGCGGCCGGACCACTGCGATCGCGAAGTACTTGGTGCGCACGGCCACCCAATCGAAGGGCCCGTCAAGGTTCGCGCCCTCACCTGCCTCCAGCCCTGCGACCTTCTGCGACTTCACACCCTCGAGGCCCTTCGCCGCAAATGCCAGGTTGGCTTTGTAGTCGCCCTCGGGGTCCCACGCATTGCTCAGCAGTCCCGCACCCAGCCCCAACGTCCACCAGCCCGTCGGCCGCACCCCCAGCAGCCGCCCTTCCAGATCGATCACGTAGCTGCCCGGCTGAAAGGTGTAGCGCAACTCCAGGCGCAGCGGCGCCCGAGGGTGCTGGTAGAAGAAGGTGAGGGTCTGCGGCTCGCCGGTCGTACCGAGCTGCAGCTCGGTCGGCTGTGCTTCGAAGGATGCCAGCCCGAGGTCCAACGTGTCATCACCGACCAGCCACTGGTGGGTGAAGAAATTCTCCGCCAGCGGCGGCACCAGTTGAACAGGCTCGCCCTTGGTGTCAGGAGCCAGAGACTCGAATGCGAGCAGCTCGGCGGAGACCAGCCGTGCACCCCGCTCGCCGAACGCCAGCCGGTAGAGCGGGCTGTAGACCCAGACGGTGTCCTCGGGCTCGAGCTCCCGCGGCTGGCTCAAGGCAGCGACCTCGAGCTCCTCCTGGGCCGCGACCTGCTCGCCCGCAATCTCCGCGGCCTCCGGCGCGACGTCCTCAGTGCGTGGGGTAGGGATCGTCTCGGCGGGCGCGAGGGCCGCTTCCTGCTCGCCGGGAGGTGGCTGGGGTTGCGGCGGCGGGAACAGCATGTTGACGACGAATACGACCGCCATCATCAAGACGATCGCCAGGACGAGGCGCTTCTCCATACCCATACTACGGCACCGGGTCGTAGCCGCCTGGGCGGAAGGGATGGCAGCGGCAGACACGACGGACTGCCAGCCAGCCGCCCTTCAACGCGCCATAACGTTGCAGCGCCTCAACCGCGAACTGCGAACAGCTCGGCGTATAGCGGCACGACGGCGGCAGCAGCGGTGATACGGCGAGCTGATAGCCGCGGATGAGCACTACGAGCAATCGTGCAAGCATAGCTGTTCCGCGAGTTCCGCGATCTCTTGCCAGAGCTGGCGCGCTTCGGCCTCGTACGCCTGAGGTCGCGCCCTAATCACGACGTCGAGAGCGACTCCGCGGTTTCGACAGCGCGGCAGCAGCTCGACCCGTGCGCCCTCTCTCAACCTCCGCTTCAAGCGATTCCGCTCTACAATCTTGTGCCCGTGGCGCGGAACCACCAGCGCCAAGCGCGGACGCGAAGCGGGGGAATCAGCGACGAACAGGTCCAGGTGACTCGTTCGCCTCCGCTTCCCCCGGCGAAACACCGCTCGTATCTCCGACCTGCGTCGGAGTCGTGCGCCTCGCGGTAGCCGCTGACGGCCCCGGGCGCGGCCTACTTCTTGGGGACCGCCACCGCCAGGCGTTTGCGGCCCTTGCGGCGGCGCCGCCGCAAGATCTGCCGGCCCGTCTTGGTCCTCTGCCTGGCCCGGAAGCCGTGCTTGCGCAGACGCTTCCGATTCCGAGGACGGTACGTCGGTTTCATGGGGTCGGCCCCCCGATGACGTTGCGAACCAAAGACTTCTCACGTTTCCGCAATGAGCGGCCCGAATATATGCGCTACCGCCCACCCGATCAACCCGACTCGACCGGGCCTCAGGGCCCGAACAGCGACGTCAGCAAGGACCTCAGGCCAAGGATCGCTGCCACGGCTACCGCCAGCATGCCCAACACGTTGCTGGCTCGGCCGTTCGCGCGGCTCCCCAGCAAACCACGATCATTCGCCAGGTAGAGCAAGAAGCCAGCGACGATCGGCAACAGCAGGCCGTTGGCCGCCTGCGCAAAGATGATCGCTGGTACGGGCCGCAGCGCGAGCAGCGAGAAGAACACGCCGGCGCCCAGAACCAGGATCCACACAACTCGCGCCCGCCTCGACTTGAGCCCGCCCTCCCAACCGAGCACGCCGCAGGTCGCATACGCCGCTGCGAGCGGCGCTGTTATCGCCGAGGACAAACCCGCAGCCAGCAGCCCGCAGGCGAAGAAGGCCCCTGCCCAGCGGCCCAACAGAGGCTCCAGGGCCCGGGCCATGTCCGCAGCGTTCGTTACTCTCAAAGCCGCAGGCAGTGCGGCCGCCGTGACGAGCACGGCGATGGAGATGGCCCCGCCCAGCGTGACGGAGATCCCCATATCGGCGCGCGCAGCACCCAGATCCGCCTCCCCCGCCCACCGTTCGCGCACCGCCGCTGCGTGCAGGAACAGGTTGTAGGGAACCACGGTCGTTCCC